>QNVI01000043.1 GCA_004348015.1 Thermoproteota archaeon
CTCTTACGATATTGCTTTTACCACTTGCATTTGGTCCTATTAAAATATTGACCTTATTTAGTTCTAAATTTATATTTTTAAGACTAAGGAAATTCTCAACATTAAGACATGTAAACATACTTAGCTCACTATTAATTTTTCTTATCTTTTTGTATATATCTATGTTGCTAATCATATAAGCTATAAAGCAAACTTTGCAATAAAAGTAATAAATTGATTAATAAATTAATTATGAAGTTGATAAGGCAACTATGAAATTAAACATAGAAATTGCGAATTGAATTTATAGGTCTTTGATTAAGGGGTTTATTCCTTCCTTCTAAGTACTTTCATTTATATTTGAAGAAGTAGTAGAACTGTCAAGTGGAGTATCAAATGAAGGGAAAGGCTAAAAGTATTCACTTTTAATAAATTAGTGTAAAAATAATGATAGGAAACAATTTAAAAAGACTGAAAGATTATAGACTTGATAGAGGAGAAATTGACTAAAATGAAGATAGCCCCTACTACAGATACAGTTGATCATATTGTTGGCTTAGGACTTGAATCTGATTACTTGTGGAATGGAGAGGACTTAGTTGAAGCTTTGAGGAAGAGGACTTATCTGACCTCCTCCCTGCCATGAATGGCGAGACTTTCAGTTGTAAGAGTATGATAAGAAGCAATAAAGAATTATATTTATCAATTAGTAAGCTTAGAGGAAATATAAAAGAATCTGCAGGTTTTAATTAAATCATTTAAACTTAGCGTTAGCTTAAAATAGCTAAATTATAAAATTTATCGAGGTAATTATCTTCGNTGAACANTTAACACAATTAAAGAAGCAATTTCTTGAATTACTTGAGAAGGACTTAGATTTTCGTCGTGCAGTAATTGGTATGTTAGAACTTGAAGAAATTTTACAAAGGCTTAGAAAACATGATGAAAAATTTGAAAAGATATTAGAGAGGCTTGATAGACATGAATCTGAGCTTGTAAAACTTAGAGAAGATATGAACAAGCTAAGAGAAGACATGATCCTTGGCTTTAAGAGACATGATGAAATTCTCGAGAGATATGCACAAGAAATAGCTAAGTTAAGAGAAGACTTTAATAAGATGTTAAATATAATAATACAAATTCAAGAAGATCAAATGAGACTTCATGAAAGCTATGAGAGATTAGAAAAGCATATAAACATTCTAGAAAAGAGCTTAAAGTCCTTAGAAGGAGCAATGTTACGTGGATTTGCTGATATGAGTAAATTTGTTGATATTACTTTTGAGGAATTTGTTAGAAACTTTTTAACTGAAGCTTTAAGGAGATTTAGTGAAATAACTGAAGGAGTAGAGTTAAAGAAAGCCATTATAGATGGTGAAGAAAAACATCTTCTTAGAAAATCCATTAATAATAGGTGAAGTAACTGCTAGTGCTGAATCAATTGATGAAATTATGAAGCTTTTAAGAAAAGCTGAATTAGTAAAAACAAAGTATTCAAAAGAGCCCAAGAAAATAATGATTATACTAACTGCTAAGAAAGATATAGCTAAAGAAATTGAGAGAATTGCAGAAGAAAAAGAAGTAAGACTTGTAATTGGAAAGATTATTGGTTAAGTATATGGTTTTTACCTTTATAATAATCTTCTTACTTTCGAAATAGTTTTTAGAATTAAACTTAAACTATTTACTTTCATTAGCTACTTGATTTTCATTTTTGCTTTTTTGCTTAAAAGCTGACTTTTATATAGAGAAATATTTCCAGTAATAAAATAACCTACTGCAGCTGATATTACTGTGGAGATTATTAATCCTGGACCTATGGTCTCAGCAACTAGTGCAATACTTGTTAAAAAAGTTTTATTTGCTGCTGCTAACATAGCAGCCATTGCTAACATAACACAAGAAGTAAGTGGTTCTATATTTAGTACTTATGCATAAATAAGTCCTAAGACTCCACCAATGTATAATGTTGGAATAAAAAGTCTACCACTTCCTCCAAAGTTTAAAGTTATACTTGTAGCAATTATTTTAAATATTAATAATGAAATGAGCATTATTAAGCTAATATTTCCTAACTTAGTTGTAGTCATTTTGCAAATAGTTTCATAGCCTAAACCAAGTACTTCAGGATAAAATAAACCAATAATACCAAGGATAAGTCCACCTAAGATAGTAATATATAACATTGAGATCTTTTTAGTAAGTTTTTCAATAGCAATATTAATTCCTTCAAGAAATTTTATGAAAATTAAGGCAATTAATGCTGCAAGTACTCCTAATATAACTGCATGTATTAGAATAGAAGTATGAATAGAAAGTAACATTGGGCTTGGGAATATAGTTTCTGTTCCAAAAGTTGCAATTGATACAAAGTAAGCTGTAATAGAGGCAATAGAAGCTGGAACAAATACCATGGCTTCAATATCTCTCTTATAAGGTATTTCTAATGCAAGTAATATTCCAGTTAATGGAGCTTTAAATATGGCTGAAAAGCCTGCTGTTGTACCACATAAGAAAAGCTTCTTTACATCCTTTTGATTTAATCTAAGCTTTCTAGTAATAAATGAGGATATTCCTCCACCTAATAGTAAACTTGGTCCTTCTAAGCCAGTACTTCCACCAAAGCTTATTGTTATTACAGAAGCTAATGTTTTGCTTATTGTATCTTTCAAGCTTAGAAAACCATTTCTAAAGTGATAGCTTTCAATTACAAGTTCAGTTCCACAACCACATTTCTTATTATTTGCTAATAATATTACAATCAAGTAACCTCCAAGAAGTGCAATTAATGTAGATGCAAAAATAAGTATAGGATTATAGCTTATGAGGAGAAGTGATATATGATTTAAAAATCTATAAATATTGTTAAGAAGGAAAATAGCTAAACCTATTATAGAGCCTAATATAATTGGTAATAATAAATTCTTTGCAAATTCAAAGAATTTTTCATTGTAAATCAATATATTTCACCTTTAAACAAAGATATTTATTAATAACATTTGTATATTAATACAAATTTTTCTCATTATAAACTCTAAATAAAGTATAAAATCTAAAAAGCTAAAAATAATGTTAGAAAGTAATTTAAAAAGAGTGAAAGAATTTTAATAAAACGAGGTTTAAAATCTTGGTTTACTTTATTGTTCTTTGTAAATACTGTGGAAATCCTAGATATGTAAAAGAAGGAGAAAATGGTTTTAAATGTATGAAGTGCCATAAGTATATGAAATTAAATGAAGTAAGAATAATTGCAAAAGTTGAAAGTGTAAAAGATGCAGTTTATATTGTTAAAGAGCTTAAACTACCTGAAGAATTAAGAGGAAAAATAAAAGAGAATTAAGTTTATTAAGAATAAAACAATAAGAAAAATTGATGATGAATAGTGGTTAGCGAGTCTATGAAATTTAGACAATGAGCGATGCTTCCGGCACTGAAAATACATATAATTGAAAAATACTTAAATAGAATTTTAAGGAATATATTTTTAGGGAGTGATTTTATGCCTGGAATGATACCTCTTATAGGAGAGAAATTTCCTAGATTGGAAGTAATTACAACTCATGGCATGAAAGTATTACCAGATGATTACCAAGGAAAATGGTTTTTACTATTCAGTCATCCAGCAGATTTTACACCAGTATGTACAACAGAATTCTATGCATTTGCATCTAGATATGAAGATTTTAAAAAGCTTAATACAGAGCTCATAGGTCTAAGTATTGATAGTGTATATGCACATATAAAATGGACTGAATGGATAAAAGAAAAATTAGGTAAGGAAATACCTTTTCCAATAATAGCAGATCCTGTTGGAAATATTGCAAATAAGCTAGGTCTTATTCATGCAGCATCTGCAACTTCTACTGTAAGAGCTGTTTTCATAGTTGATCCTCAAGGAATAATCAGAGCAATTCTTTATTATCCTGCTGAATTAGGTAGAAATATTGATGAAATACTAAGAATGATAAAAGCTTTTCAAGTAAGTAGTAAATATAAAGTTGCCATGCCTGCTAATTGGCCTAATAATGAGCTTATAGGAGAGAGAGTTATTATATCACCAGCATCAACAGTTAAAGATGCAGAAGAAAGACTAAAACAATATACATGTTATGATTGGTGGTTCTGCCATAAAGAAATTCCTAATGAAGAAGCTGAAGAAGCAAGAGCTTTTCTAGAAAGAGCTGCTAAAAAGAAATAATTTCTTTTTTATTTTTTGAAGTATAATTATTGTTTAAGATATGTTACAAATAATTACTTTAAGATACATACCTGCAGACTATATGTTAAGATTTGTAAGTGAAGCTCTTGTAGATGAAATAACTGAAAAAATAACTGAATATCAAGAATGGCTTAAATAATACCCATAAGCAAATTTTTAAATTTAAAATCTTGTATTATTTTAGGATATGTTAATAAAGTGAGTAAAATTACTCAAGCTATTCTCTCCATGCTTTCATCTATTCGCATATCTTACATTTCAATGCATAAATCTGAGCTTAATTTAGCCTTAATGAAATGCTTAAAGCCTTATATCAATAAAATTATAGAAAATCCCGAAAATATAGAGATTATTGTTGAGAAATTTTTAAGGGATGAAAAAGCAATTCCTTTATTATTTTATACATTTCAAGAAGTAATAATGAAAGTAACACTAGAAGAGTTAACAGAGAAAGATTTAGCTGAAATTTTCAAATATGAAAAATTTAAAAAAGCTGAAATTAAGGATGCATTAGAAATAATATTAGAGCATGATTTATGGAAGCTTAAACAAATAAAAAATAACTTTGATAAATATGCAATAACACTTTATAATTTTTCTATAAATTATCCAGAAGATGCACATAAGTATGTCATTACTCTTCTTTCAATAATATTGTTATTATTGGCTTTAAATGAAGTAACTACTCATGATAAGCTTAAGATTATTGAAGATAAATTAAATAAGCTTTCTGATGAACTTGAATCTTATACACTTACATTTATGTTAATGTTAGAAGAAAGAAAAGAGGAAAATAAAATTACAACAATAGTCAAGAATTCTAAAGAGCTTAAAGAGGTTTTAGATATTGAGTAGTAGCTATAAGCATGTAGGCAAGTTTACAAATCACTTTAGAAAAGCAATAAAGACTCTTGATATAAATGTAAGAAATCAATTTCTTTAAAAGGACCTTATAAAGAATTTAGAGCTATCAGAATAGGAAAATATAGACTTATCTATAGTGATAAAGAACCATGTATAATTCTTTTTTATGGTATTAGGCATAGAGAATCTGCATATATATGAAGATTCCTTATTATTCATTTATATGAAAAATCCATTAAAAATTGAAATCGCATCTTTGACACTATTATACTAATTTTTATATACTTTATTAAGATATATTTTAATAAAATGAAAGAATTAAGAGATATTGTCAAAAATATTAAGAAGATTAATGAATTAAAAGAGCTTGGCGATATTATTACAGATTCTGAAGATACTGAGCTGAATACTAATATAGATCCTGAGTATAATAAGTGGACAATATATAAGCTTATTTTACATATGCTATATTTACCTACGTATACATCAATTATTTCTAAGCATTTTGCAGAATTTTATTATGTAGATCTGTTTGCTGGAAGTGGAATAGGATATTTGTCTAGAGAAAAACTCGTCAAAAGTGGATTGGAACAAAGTATTGCTAATAAAATTGGAGATATTAAAATTGGAGGATCTGCACCTATTGCAATGTACTTTGCTAAAGAGCCTTTTACAAAGTATATATTTGTAGAAAAAGATGGAAGAAGATGTAATTTACTTGAAAAACGAGCTAATCTACTTTGTCAAAAAATTCACCTTAACATAGAAAATGTTGAGGTCAAATATAGAGATGCAAATTTTGAAGTTAATGAAATAGTGAATGAACTTGAGATAAGAAATAAGGAATTATTTAATAATCAAGGAAAAACTCTTCATGTATATTTCTTTATAGACCCTGAAGGTATGGAATTTAAAAAAGAGTCACTTCAAAAAATATTATGTTCAAAATTTAGAAAAGATATTATAGTATTGTTTAATTCCTATGGTGCTGGTATGCAAGCGTATAACGTAATCCATAAGGATTATGGAGATGATGCGTTAAAAGAATGGTTAGGTGAAGATTATTATAATTATATTGAGAATGAAGCAATGAAGCGTAATAAAAAAGTTGACAAATTGTCTAGAATCGAGTTATCAGATATATTAAGTGATTTTTATGTTAATAATATAAAAGGAATAAAGGGAAGAAATGGTAGAGCCATGTACTTATGTGAAAAAGTAACACTTCAATTAGAAAATGAAAATCAACAATTTGATATAATTATTGTTACTTCTAATACTAAGCAAAATGCACCATATCTTAATGCTATTAAATATATTGATGATATTTTCATTAGAAAGGGAAGGGAAAATAATTATCAGCTTCTAAATGAGACAATACAATACATTGCAACAGGAAAATTACCAGGCCTTTTAAATAATTTAATAGACAATCCTGAAGAAATACTAAATAGGTATAGTACTATTAAAAAGTGCAATAAGGGCAAGGATAATAAAAGACGGAAAAACTTAATGATATAAATAAATTGAAAACTTAAGTTTAGAAGTGAGAATGTGAAAGAAAAAGCTTTATACTATGTTATTAGGCGAAATGAAGTTCTAAAACTAAATAATATGTCTAATGGATATTCTATTTTAGAAGTTCCACATAAATTTGCATATTCATATTACTTTTCACTATTTAATAAATCACCTTCAAGTATAGTTTGCCCTACTTTTTGGGAATTAAAATGGAGTATTGGGTGTCCATTTAGTTGTGATTATTGTTATTTACAGGGAACTTTTTATGGAAAGAAAAACTTCAGACTTAAAGATCTTTCTAAACTTAAGGAAAAATTAAATGGGCTTTTGATGTGGGCAGAAGAGAAAAACGTAAGACTTTTATTTAATGCAGGTGAATTATGTGATTCCTTAGCAGTTCCTACTGCCACAGAAAAACTTGTTAGAATTCTTAAAGATGTTCTTGTTAAATATCCTCATCATAGAGTACTTATGGTATCTAAAGCAGGATTAGAACATACTAAAAAATTTTTAATGAATATAAAGAATTTCGAAGATTTTTTCATAGTGAGCTATTCTATAAATGCTGAAGAAGTTGCTAGGATATTTGAAAAAGCACCCTCCATAAAAGATAGAATTAAGGGAGCTAAGGAAGCTAAGGAATATGGATTAGGAGTACGATTTAGAATCGATCCAATGATACCAATAGAGAATTGGGAGAGATGCTATACTAAACTCATAGATGATATACTTTCCCTAGATACAGACCCTCAGAGAATAACCATTGGAACTTTAAGAGGTTTACAAAAGACACTTAGATACTCGAAGAATAAGGAGTGGATTGCTTACTTAAAAAATGGTGAAAAAACAGGTTGGGGATTAAAACTAAAATTTGAAGTAAGAAAAATGATGTACACATTAGTTTTAGAGAAATTAAAGGAATATGGGTATAAAGGAGATGTATCTTTATGTAAGGAAACATATGAAATATGGCAAGAATTAGTAAAAAGTAATTTATTATATCATCCAGGAAAATGCAGTATATGGGAGAATGTGAAGTGTAACTGTAGATTATGATGATATATTATTTGCTTTTTTTAATTTTTATTAAAAAAGTAATTTTAGTAGACGTAAGTAATAGTGAATGTAACTGATGCTCCAATAAGCAATGCTGGATGCTCAATATAAACATATGTTGTACCTGGAAGAACAGGTACTATGAATCTTCCACTTGTTTCAGTACCAGATTCAGGATATCGTATAGAGTATCCATAGCTTGGATTATATACCCTAAAGTATACTGGACCAGATGCTGTAAAATCAATTCTAATATATCCTGAATATGGTGTAGAATAATAGAAAGTTGTATGTCCACCTGCTGGGAGATTTACAGTTTTATCTTTTTCAAGTATTTCTACCTTCTTTAAGCTGACAATTGAATTGAGATTATCTACCTGGCTTTGAAGGTTTGAAATCTGATTATTCAATGATGCTATAGTCTTATCCTTTTCATTTATTATCATTTGATAATTTATTACCGCTACTGCTAAACATATTGCTAAAATAATGCATATTACTCCAAGCATAATAGCAGTTGTTCTACTAACTGACTTCTTTTCACTCATTCCTTATTACCATGATTAATTATCATTTATAATATTTAAGCCTTTAGATTTAAACAAAAAGCTTTAAAAAGTAATACAGAAAATAGTGTTACAGTATTAAAATTTGGTGTTACCATTATGATCTTAGATAAAAATGCTTTTGGTCTTAGAGGTTATATAATTAAAAAAGCTTTTAAAGCTAATTTAAACTTGAAAATCAAGAATTTATTAAAAATTCGCTTTTAAGTACATTATCTGAAAATAATGATATTAGCATTTATATTCATTTTCCTTTTTGTAAAAGTCTATGTCCATCATGTCCTTATGTAAGATATCTATATGATAATAATTTAGTTGAAAAATATGTTTAAGCTTTAAAATCTGAAATAATACTTTATGGTAAATTACTTAAGGATAAAAATCTTAAAATATCTGATATTCATGTTGGTGGTGGAACTCCAAGCTTATTAAATCCTTTACATTATAAAGAGTTATTAGAAGTTTTAAGCTCATTTTTTAATATTAAAAATGATTTTGAATATGGTATTGAAGCAAATCCAAATGATTTAAATGAAGATTATTTATTTAAGTTACATGATGCAGGTATAAATAAGCTAAGTATTGGTATTCAATCATTTAATGATTTAAATCTTAAGATACTTGGTAGAATTCATAATTCTAAAGATAATATTATGGCAATAGAAAATGCTCTTAAAGTTGATTTTAAGCTTATAAATATTGATTTAATGTATTTTCTACCAGCTCAAGAAATTAATAACTGGATAAATGATATTGAAAAAGCAACTGAATTTAATGTAACTCAAATTACTTTATATCCATTACTAATAGTACATTATAGACCTATGTATAAATTAATAAAAGAAGGAAAAATTCCTGAGCAACCAAATAAGAAAATTTTTAATCTTATGTATATTAAAGCTATAGAAATTTTAAAAAATAGAGGATTTAAACCAATAAGATATTATTCATTTAGTAAAACAAATAAGGAATATTCTACAGTTGAAAAAGAAATGATAGGTCCTTTAATAGCATTTGGTAGTGGAGCTATGGGATTTATAGGTGGATGTGAATACATAAATACATGCTTTCCTAATGAATACATAAAAGCTATAATTGATGGAAAATTTCCAATAGCAGGTATTAGATTAGTAAGTATTGAAGAAAGAATTATTAGATATGTACAAGAAAGATTAGGTACTTTAAAGCTTTATTTTGAAGATTTTAAAAAGAAATTTAATGAAGATTTTTACTCATCAATTAATAAAACAAGTTTCAAGTATGCTTTTTATATTGATAAATTACTTGGAAATATAAAGATAACAAATTCTGGAATAGAATTAACTGAAAAGGGAATGCTTAATAGAAATTGGAGTGGATGGGCTTTTGTATTATTAATTCCATGTGGTATTGTAAAAAAATATTTAAATGAGCCATGGCCTAAGATTGCATCTATCCTATCATAAAACTAAATTTACTTTCAGTCTTTTTAAATTGCTTCTTATCATTATTTTTACATTAATTTATTAAAAAGTTTATGATAAACTTTTAGAAATATTATCAGAGCACATTAGTTATCAACTATAAATAATGGTAATTTAGTTTATAATAGAAACAATTTAAAAAACGTTAAGTAAATCTTTTTTTATAATTATTACAGAAAATGAGGTTTAATAATGCTTGAAAAAGAAGA
>QNVI01000044.1 GCA_004348015.1 Thermoproteota archaeon
CACAATAGTTAGAAAAGCTGATGGTACTACAGTATTAATACCTAATAATGCTATTATTGGTGGAAAAATATACTTAAAACCAAAGAAATAATTTTATCCATCCTTTTTCTATTCTTTTAAAATTTTTTCTTTCTTCTTTATAAAATTCTAAAATTTCTTTGAGGAAATTTTCATCAGCAAATAAAATAATCCCATCTTCCATTGCATCCATTATTAATGGATTTCCTTTTTTAATCATTTTTCTTATTTCTTCGCTTTTATAACCTTTTATATCTAATGGTGCTTTTGTTTCATCAATTTCATAAAGTAATTTAATTCTATCCATTATTTTATCTGGTAAATTATCTGAAACTACAATTAAATCAACATCACTACCTAGACCAAATTCTTTTCTTGCTATAGAACCATGTAAAATTACTAATTTTGGTTTTAATATTTTTAAAGCTTCAATATACTTTTTAATTTCTTCTTCGTATGGTATCATTTGCCACATCTCTAATAAAATTTATTATGGATTCAGCAGATTTAATTGCTTCTTCAGCATCTTTTTCTTCATAAAATTCAAAAGGAGATCCCTCATAATAAGCATTTGGATATCTTGTTGGAATATAGTGTCTATCAAGAATTTTTGCAAATCTTAAAATTTCATTAGGAATTTCTATTTTTTGAGAAAGATATTCAAATAATTTTTTAAGAGAATGTCCATAGCTCATAATTCCTAATCCATAAAGTAAAGCTTTTATTGCAAATTCTGCAGCTTGATGAGCTTTAAAACAAGCCCAAGAAAAATCTTTAGCATCTTTATCTCTTTTAGCACTTTTTAAAGTATAATCAGCTTGTTTTATCCATCTTTCATATTCTTCTTTATCAAACATTACCTCACACTCATTTTTTATATATAAAACTTTTATAAAAATTAATTTGTTTTAAAATTCTTGCTTAATAGTTTAATTTGAGGTGATAAAAAATAAGAAAAAAGAAATTAAAGAATTTTATAGATTTTGTAGAGAAGACAGAAAGGAAAATAAAATGTTGGTGTTAAATTTTATGAAATTAAGAAAATCAAATATATTAACATATTAACAATAGTTATAATTAATCCAATCTTAAAGAATTCTTTAAATGTAATTGATGTATTCATTTTGGATTCTATGTTTTCTAAAATAATGATATTTGAAGCTGCTCCTAAAATAGTTAAATTACCAGCAATAGTAGATGCAGTTGCTAAAGTAAGCCAAATGTTAATATCCTTTGATCCATAGCCAATTTCCTTTAAAAATGTTATAAATAGCTTTACAAAAGGAACATTGCTGAGTACTTGACTGAGAGCAATGGAAATAAAAGTAATAGATATTATGCTTTCTAATATTCCAATTTTACTTGGCAACATTAAAGTTAAAAATGGCTTTAAAATACCACTCCTCCATATACCTTCCATAGTTATAAACATTGTTATGAAGAATACTATTGTTCCCCAATCTACATTTGCAATTATTTTTCTAGGGTTTTTAGATAAAATGTAAATACCTGCTGCTATTATAAATGGTATAAATCCTCTATTGTATACATGAGGTAATCCTAATAATTCTAAGTAATCATTTAATACCAATATTACAACTGTAATGGCCAATCCTATACCTGAGATTAATGCTTCTCTTTTATCTTTAATAGATTCATGTGGTATTAAACTAATATCTATTGATTTATTTTCAATTTTAAAAATTTTTATTAATATTAATGGTAATATAATGAGATTAATAATTGTTGGTATTATAAGCTTTATAAAGAATTGTATAAAAGGTGCAGGAATACCACTTTGTATGGCTATTAATACATTTTGTGGATTTCCTATAGGAGTCATAACAGAACCTATAGTAAGAGAATATGCTAAAAGTAAAAACATAAATTTAGGATCAATATCAATAGCCTTTGAAATTATATATGCTATAGGAGGGCCCATAAGAGCTACTGTATCATTTACTGCAAATGCAGATAAAATCCCAAAAAGAAATGAAGAAGCATAAATTATTGAATATCTGCTTTTGAATTTACTTATATACCATGAAGAAATTGCAGAAAGAAGACCAGTATATTCACAAAAACCAACTAGACTAAACATACCAATTAAAAATAAAATAACATCAATATCTATAACAAAGCCTATTTCATCAAATTTTACTAATCCTGTAATTACTGTTATAAAAGCTGAAAAAGCCATAATGCTCCATACTGGTATATATGTTCTCTTACTTCTTATTATTAATGAAATGATTAAATATAAAATTATTAATAAGCCTAGAATTTCCCTGGTATATTCTTCAATCCACATAATGATAGAAAAACTCTGAAATTAAATTAATATTTTGCTATTATTTAATTTTTTCAAGTTTATATAATGTTTTTATTAATTTTTCTCCTTAATTTTTTACGTTTTTCTTAATAGTAAGTACTTAGATTTAAGCATCAGAATGGTAGGAATTAATTTTTTCCTTTTTAACTGTAATTCTATTTTTTGGTGCTAAAACATTATTTCTCACAAATTAAGGAGAACCGCAAATAACAAAAATTTATGTAAAAATTTTACTATTTTAATATAGTTAATGTAAAATTAGGATTGAAATCTTTTTAAGAGAATCAAAAGTACGTATTAAGGTAGAACTTTAGCACTTAGCTCTAATGCATCATTCTTCTGTTTCTCATCAAGAGTTNGTAGTGGCATTTTCTTACTTATTGCAAGAGCGATATATAATGCATCGTAGATTGATATACCTTTTTCCAATGCTATACTGAATGCTTTATCAATGTATTTTGTCTCAGGTTCTATTATGATATTTTTCTCTAAATATATGTTAAATAACTTAATGACATTATATGCAGACTTGTGGTCTAATGTTTTTAATAAGTAAGTTGCTTTCCAAACAGCATTGTAGAACTCTTTAATAATATGATCTATTGATATTGTTTCTTTCATATATGGTCTTAAACCTTCCCAACATTTTTCTCTAAGAAAGAAAGCTATTACTGCTGAAGCATCAACTACTATCACGATCTTCCCTCACAGATTTAACTGAAAATCCATTTGGAATACTCCAATTAGCTTTTTTCAACTCCTCAAAAATTCTTTCAAAATTCTTCTCAGCCTCTAATTCTTTTATTTTCAACTCTATAAATCTTCGAATTTCCTCAGACCAGTTAATTCTATCCTTATACTTTTCCATTTTTTCCTTCAATTCTCTTTTTATTTTTACACTAAAAACACTCATTAGTTCACCATATATGAATAAAGTCTACTGTCTAATAAACCCTAGGTCTACCTAAATGTTAGTAACAATATATTTTTAAGAGAAAAGGATAAAACTTTAAATCTTCTTAGACTCATAGCATAGTAGAAATTAGTATAAGATTCATAAGTGCCAAATGTTGGAAAGATTGAATTAAAAAAAGATAAAGATGTTGTTACTGGTGCTGAAACAAGCATTTCAGATCTATTCAGAAAGAAGAAAAGATTTTACTTTTGAATTGAATGTTGAAAGATATAAAACGAAAATTAAATTTACAATGGCTTGGAGGTTTTGAAATATTTGCTGATATCACAAAAAAGATGAGAAAAAGGATCTATGGATAATATTCAAAGTAACAATTAAAATGAGGAATGTTATTTCTTTTTTAAAAGCTTTTTTATGAGATTGGTAAGATCAATGTTTTTCTCTTCTTCTAGATTCTGTGAGAACTTATCACAAAGCTTTTCAATAATTCTTCTCTCTAATATTTGAGATCCAGCCTTGAATATATTCCTTAAAAATGAGACAAATATTTCAGGGCTTTCTATTGCTTCTTCTACTCTCATACCAGTTTGTACTTGAAAATAATAATAAATAGCTTTTGTACCAGATTCTCCTAATACCTCCTTAAAGCTATCATTAATTGCTTCTAATATCTCAGCTTTAATTTTTTCATTCATAAATTCATCCACCATCTGATATGAGCTATTCCATATTCCAACTTTTCAAATGACTGGGGTTAACTTAGGCATTGGATAGCCCTCTGATACGTCCATTTCGAGAACATGTACATTCGTTCTTGGCTTTATTCCATAAATAAGAACTGTTCCATGCTTTCTTGTAATCTTCAAATGTACATGTGCAAGAGAGCCAAGAATCTCTGCTACCTTCGGATAACCTTGTCTGAGTAAAACCATATTCAAGTCTTTCATATTTTTAGTTCTTGCTATACACATTCTTAGGAACCAAAGAGTCTTTCTTTCTCCATAAATATTTATAAGAGCATCTACATCAGTAACCCATAATATTGGTTGCTTTGTCTTTGATCTAAGCTCTTGTCCTATATCATTGCAATTCCTGTAAACTTCCATAAGACTTTTACCACTTAGGGTTACAACGTAAGGCTCTGGATTTGGTTCTGAGTAATACTTAACACAAATCCTCATGAGATCATTTAGCTCATCTATGGTAAGTCCTCCTGTTATAGCATATTTATTCATGGCATCAACATCAGTACCTATTAGAAGAATCTTGATTACACCTCTTCCTTGGCTCATGAAGTTTCGAGCTGTTGTCATACAAATTAAGTGATGCTGTAATACTGAAATACGTTTATCGATCTCAATTAAAACTGTAGAACCTCTTGGATAACCATTTCCTAGCATCTTATCAAGATCTGGTGAACCTGTTGAGAAATATCCTTCAGTATCTGGCTGGGGTTTAAATCTATTTTTCCTCTCAGTGGTTTTGTATGTAAAAGGTAAGAAGACCTTAAACCCATCTTTGAGAGTGAAAAGAGCTCGGGTCTCAGGAGTTGGCGATCCTCTCATCTTTAATATTTCCAATATCCTTAAAGGTTTGTTTTCGATTTTGCTTCTCTTCAATATTATGATACCATCAGCTACAAACTCTTCTACATTTAAGCCTATTTCAGACTTTCCATGGGGGATCTCTACTATCAAGAAAGTTGTGCAACCCATGGACCTTACTATCTTGCCCAATATTGTATGCAAGACAATTCTCATATCATGAGGTTTTTTGTAAGCCTGAGCCATTGCTGAGAATGAATCTATTACAAGTCTCTTAACTCCTAATTCAGTAAATTTACTAATTATAGACTCTAGGATAGTCGATATTCCTGTTTCCTTTACTGTTATCATATCAAAGAAGAAAAATTTTCCTTCCTTTTCAAGTCTTTCGAAATCAAAGCCAAAGCTCATCATATTTTTATAGAACTGCTCTTTATCTTCTGCAAAGCTCACATAAGCACCACATTCGTTATAATCAATACAACCATGATAGAGAAACTGAGCTGATAATATTGTCTTACCTGTTCCAGGCTTTCCAGCTATAACTATAAGACTGCCTTTGGGAAATCCTCCGCCTAAAAGCCTATCTAACCCGTCAATACCTGAAGGAACAATATGGTGCATTATCTAAGATCTCCTCCGATCATCGCTTTTCTCAGAAAGAAGAAGGAATTAAAAGAGATAAATCTTTTCTGCTTATTATATTTTTTAAATTAAGAATAAATTAGTGATATAAAATGAGCGAATTAGAAAGTATTAAGTGTTCTTTTTGTGAAGAATCTGCAATTACTATTATAAATTATGCTAAGCTTAGATTATGTAAAAAACATTTTATAGATTTTATTCAGAAAAGAGTCCTCAATACCATTGAAAGATATGATCTTATAAAGGATAATTGGAAGGTTTTAGTAGCAATTTCTGGAGGTAAAGATAGTGCTGTTATGCTTCATATACTTTCTAATTTATCAAAACAATTAAATTTTAAAATAATTGCTTTACATATAAATCTTGGTATAGGAAAATATTCTGAAAATGCTAATTATAATGCTGAAAAGATATGTAATGATTTATCAATTCCATTGATTTTATTAAATATTGAAAATATTATTGGTATGAGCTTATTAGAAATTAAAAGAAAAAATAAAAGACCTATATGTAGTATATGTGGATTATTAAAAAGATATTTTATAAATGCTACTGCAATTGAAACTAAAGCTAATGTAGTAGCAATTGGACATCATATGGATGATCTTTTATCATATATAATAAAAAATTTTATTTTACAAAATATTTATGAAATAAGTAAATTAGGACCAAAAACTGAAACAAAAGAATTATTCATTGGAAGAATTAGACCTCTTTATGAAATATCAGAAAAAGAGACTAGTCTTTATGCATATATTCAAAATTTACCTAGAGTTGAAGAATCATGTCCTTATGCAAAGGAAAGTAGTATGGAATTTGAAATTAAAAGATTTTTAAATAATATGGAAATAAAAAATCCAAATATTAAAATAGCTTTTGCAAGAGCATTAGCTAAGAATATTAATTTCTATAAAAAAGAAGAGGAAGAAATAAGAAAATGTATTAAATGTGGAATGCCAACATCAAGAGATATTTGTGCTTTTTGTAGATTGATAGAAAAAACCATGGATAAATCAATTAATGTAAGGGATGGATTNAANGAAATTATAGAAAAGCTAAAGGTAGTTTAAATGATTATTATAGATAAAAATAAATTTGAAAAAATTATTAATGAATGTAAAGGAATAAATATTGAGAAGATATATATTGCCATAGGAATTTTTAAAGAAAATTTAATAAAAATTACTGAAATAATTGAATGTAAAAATATTGCAAAAAATCCAATAATTGAATTTAAAGCAGATCCACAATGCCTATATAAAATAATTAAATATGCTGAAGAAAAGAAATTAGAAATAGTAGCATTAATACATAGCCATCCAGCATTACCACATCCAAGCATCATTGATATTAAAGGTATGAAATTTTGGAGAATTCCATGGATTATAATAGATTATAGAAGTGGAAATACAAAGGCTTGGATTCTTAAGAATGAGGAAATTATAGAAATACCTATAAAGCTAGAATAAAATTAAAAAGTAAAAATTCATAATATTAAATATACTGAGATTTGATGAAGAGTTACTCATCTGATCCAAAGATGATGATTATAAAAATTATAAAAAAATTATTGTAGATTTTCTAGTAATAATTGAGATAATGTTAGTATTCTTGGCTCTCTTGATACACCAATCATATGATGCATACAAAATACACAACCAACAGCAATCTCGGATTTTTTCATTTTTGCCTCATTAATTAACATTTCAGCTAGTTTATTTGCAATCTCAGGATATAATGGTTTTACCCCTGCAGGTGCTCCACAACATAATGCATCCCATTCTTTTTTATCATATTCGATTAATTCTGCAATTCTTCTTATAATATTTCTTGGCTCTTCAATGACATTATTTCTCCTGACGAGAGGACATGGATCTTTATATATTATTCTTTTATTGATTTTTTTAATATTCAATTTATCTAGGTTTTCATTTATTATTTGTGAGATATGAATTACTTCATAGGATGGCTCTCTGAATAATTTCGGATATACATTTTTTAATACATCATGACATGAGGGACATTCTGAAATAATATATTCTGCTCCAATAGATTCAAAAGCTAGTGTATTTTTTTCTGCTAATTTTTCTGCTTCTTCTAATAATCCAGTATCTATAAGAAATAATCCACAACACCATTCCTTTCCATTTAATGTAGTAAAATCAATTCCCATTTTCATTAATAATTTAATTGATGCCATAGCAGTTTCAGGATATCTTATTGCAGACCAACAGCCAGGGAAGTAAACATATTTTGCTTTTTCCTTTGGCTTAAATTCCTTGGGAATATATTCTAGCCATTTTTCTCTTGGAGCTCCCATTGGTGAGCCTAAATTTATTATTGCTTGAGCAATAGTATTATATTTCTCAGGAACTTTTTTCATTTTTCTTAGTTTTGCTCTTGCTTCTTGAATAACAGTAGAAATAGGAATTTCTAATGGACAATATTTATGACATTGATCACATCTTGTACATAGAAATATTGTTTTTAATTCTTCTTCATTTAATTCTTCATTTTTAAAAAGCTTTTGTGCTGCTTTTATTTTTTCCATTGCCCCATATTTTATATTACCTGTTGCTATAAAGAATGGACAGACTTCAGAACAAATTCCACATAAATTACATTGAAAAGCAATTTCACTCATAAAAATATAATAAAAAATTAATAGTATTTATTTATATCTATGGCCTTCTCCATACTGATATGGTCTTTTTTTATTTATTTCAAGTTTTTTCAAAAACATTTCATCCATATTTACTGAAGGACATGCTAATCTACTAACATCAAGTATATAGAATATTACATCAATTAGTTCTTCAGCAATTCTTTCTTCACTTTCTCCTTTCTTCCATGCATCACTTGCTTCTGCAAGCTCTATAAATGCAAATAAAAGCTTTTTTGGAATGTCTTCTTTTTTATTATAAAATCCTTTTTCAATTACAAGCTTTTCAATTTCTTTTTTCATTCCCTCTAAATTCATTTTTATACCTCAATGTCTCATCATTAATCCTTCATATTTCTTTAAATGTTCTACTGCCTCACTTACATCCATGAACAATCCATCAACTCTTTCCACATCTTTTATTGTAATTTTTTTCCTTCCTTCAATTTTTGCATTTTCAGCAGCAATGCTCAATAACTGAACTGCATATCTTAGACTTCTTTCATGACCAATTTTTGTTAATCTTTCTAATGCTTGATCTTCAAATTCAATATTTTCTTCAATTGCTCTTATTTTTAATATTTCTCTTATACTTTCTTCATCATAGGTATCTGTACCTATTATTATTCCTCTATCTAAAAGATCTGGAGGAAATCCTAGAGGAGCTTCTATATCAGTCCCTCTTATTCTTGCAAATCCTCTATTTGTTGCTAATATAACAATTGGAGATAATTCTCCTTCAATTGCTCTACTCAAAAAGCTAAAGCATTCTAGATCAAGCAAATGAGCATCATCAATGAATAATACGCCAGGATGAATAAAGGCTTTTTTCTCATCTATCATTTCCTTTACTTGTCTATCTACTTCAATTCTTATCTCTGGGCTTATTTCTTTTTCCTCACTTCCTCCAAAGAATAATGAAAATATTCCTCCTCTTCTTCTTGCTGCAATTTTATCTAAATCAGCTAATGTTACATAATATACAAATTCTTTTTGTTTTCTTACTTTTCCTTCAGGTCTTGGAACTTTTGCTTTTGTATCTAATTCATATTGTTTTGCTAGAGTACTTTCTTGAGATATTCCTATTAAAGAAACTCTTCCACTTTCTGCATCTATTTGAATTACATTTCCTTCTTTTACTCCTTGCTGTATGAGCTGAGCTGCAATATCTTCTCCAACTTCAATAGTTCTTTCTTCTTCTTTTGTTTTTAATGTAATTGTTGCACTTTCTACTATTCTTTGATATGGATTATATGGATGTGGTGCAGTTCTAATGTTTATTTTTGTTACTTCACCTTCATAGACCTCTCTCATTTCATGAATTTCTATACCAATGCATTTTCTCATTGCTTCTATTAATACCTCAGTTTTCTTTCTTTCTGTACTATAAACCTCGGCTCCGCTCATTTCAATAAAGGGAACATTTAGTCCTAACTCTCTAGCAATAGCGACGGCTAGGGCTGTTTTTCCCGTGCCAGGAGGACCTGCTAATATTACTAATCTACCAGCAAGTTTTCCTTCTTTTATCATTCTAACAACTAATCCTGCAGCTTCTCTTGCTCTTTCCTGTCCAACCATTCCATCTTTTATCTTTATGGCTTTTCCATTTTCATCTAATCCCAATCCTTTGATATGTGTATGAGAACCAATTCTTTCAATTCTCCTGGCTACTGTTAGCTCCTTAATCTCTGACAAAATTATCACCAAATAGAAAAGAAAAAAATAAACTATTTAAAAAATTATTCTATTTTTATTGGTTTTCCTTCTTCCTTCTCTTTTCTAGGTAATATGACTTCTAAAACACCATTCTTATATGATGATTTTGCTTTTTCTATATCTACTTCTACTGGAAGTTCAATTTCTTTATAGTATTTACGCATATCTCCTTCTGCAGATATAATAAGCTTTCTTGGTGTTCCAGTCAGCTTAATCTTTTCTTTGTCTACGCCAGGAATTTCAGCATATACTTTTACTTCAGTATCTGTTTTCATTACATCAATTAATGGTTCTCTTTCTTCTTTTATACTTGGTCTTATTCCTGGCTTTACATTACCAAATTCTCTTATTATTGGCTTTCCATCAGGTCCTATGGTTATACTATAGCCATATATGAATGGTCCATATTCTCTTATTTTACCGCCAGGGATTTCTTTTTCTCTAATCAATCCTTCTTTTGTCATTCTAGTAAATTCCTCTTCCATACTTCTAATCATTTCTTCCATATCTCTAAAGAATTCATCAAATATTCTCCATCTTCTTCTAAACCATCTTGAAAAGAATTCATCCTCAGACATTTTCTCACCATTTTATAATTACCAAAAACTAATTTATATATATTCTACATAATTACTATTATGATAAATTCAGTAGACTATTTAGAGATTTTTATATTATCAGATAATTCTGTATCCTATGGATCAAGAAATATTTTAGGAGAACATGGATTTTCTGCTTTAATAGTAAGTAATAAAGGAGGAGTATTATTCGATACAGGTCAAACTGGAATTATAGTAAATAATTTAGAAGTTTTAAAAAGAGAATTAATAATAAGAGATATAATAATAAGTCATGGACATTATGATCATACAGGTGGATTATTAAAAATATTAATGAAAATGAAATATCCATGTCAAATTCATTCGCATTCTTTTATATTCAATAAAAGATATAAAAAAGCAAAAGGAGAAATGAAAGATATTAGTAATCCCTTTTCAATGAATGAATTAGAAAGTATAGGAGCAAAATTTAGCTTTTCATCAGAGCCTAAAACCATAGGACAATGGGTTTTATTAACAGGAACAATAGAAAGAAAAATAAATTTTGAAAAATCATATGAAACAGAATTCTTTATAGAGATAAATAATGAAATAAAGCCAGATGAGTTTATTGATGATCAGGCAATAATATTCAATGTAAAAAATAAGGGAATTATTGTAATAACTGGATGTGCGCATGCAGGATTAATAAATACATTAGAATATACAAGAAAAATAATGGATGTAGAGGAAATATATGGAGTAATAGGAGGATTTCATTTAAATGAAGCATCAAAAGAAAGAGTAGAAAAAACCATAGATTATTTGAAATCATATAATTTAAAGCTAATCATTCCATGTCATTGTACAGGAAAAGATGCTATGTTTTTATTGAAAAAAGAATTTGGTGATATAGTAAAATATGGAGAAGCTGGTCTTTCTATAAAAATTTAATTGCTATTTTTAATACATCTTGACCATTTAATATTCCAAGAGAGCCTTTATGGCAATAACTTTCTCCAAAGGCTTCTGTTCCATCCTTTCCATTACCTGAGATTATAATAGGAACAGGATCATCTGAATGTGCTTTTAAGCTACATGGTGTAGCATGATCTGCTGTTATTACAATAATGTTATTATCTATGTTTAAATTTCCAAAGAAATCTTCATCTATTTTTTCAATAATTTTAATTTTTTTCTCACAATCTCCATCATGTGATGGCTCATCTGGTCCTTTTATATGTACATATAAAACATCATATTTTTCTATTATTTCATTAGAAATCTCTGCTAATTTTTTATAATTAAATTGATCTTTAAATTCAAATATTCTCATTCCACATAATAATGCAATTCCTTTTTCTACAGGCATTTCAACTATACTTGCAAAATTTTTACCATATTTTTCATTTATATTTTGAAATCTTGGAATTTTTGAACCTGCATCTCTTAATAATATAGCATTAGCCATTGGTTTTCCTTCATTTTTTCTTTTAATATTCAATGGATGATCTTTTAATAATTTATAGGTCTTTATTGTAAATTCATTAATTAGATCTGCACTTCTTTTAGCTTCTTCAGAATTATCTAATGGCTCACATAAAGCTATTTTATTTTCTGGTTTTAATACTGCTATTCCTAATCCATGAACTTTTTTATATGCAGGATCAGTATTTGTTATATTATCTGAAAGTGGTCCTTCTTTTGATCTTATTAATAATACTCCTCTATGACCTATAGTGCTTTTAAATTCAAATTCAGCCTTATGAGATTCTAAAATAATATTTTTATTTATTGCCTCTTCTAAAATCTTAGCTTCTTCATTTGTTAAAGATCTTCCACATCTTCTATCAATTATTCTCATATTTTCATCTACTGTAGCAAAATTACATCTTAATGCTAAATCCCCATCATTCATTTTCATTCCTGAGCCAAAAGCCTCTAATGGTCCCCTTCCTGTATATAATTTAAAGGGATCATAACCAAGCATACTTATTACAGCTATATCTGATTCAGGTGCAATTCCCTTTCCCACAGTATAAACCATTCCTGAAACTCCATTTTTTGCAAGATAATCCATATTTGGATGATATGCATATTCTAGAGGAGTTTTATTTCCTAATTCTTTTATTGGTCTATCTCCTACTCCATCTAATAATATATAAAATAAATGTCTCATTATTATCACCATACTCTTTTGAATATTTCATTTTGAACGACTTCAGGTGATTCTATTGTATTTACCATATATATCTCTGTTATTTTTAAAAGTTTTTCAAAGAATTCTTTCCTTATATTTGTCTTTCTTTCGTCTTTTACAAGTTGATGTGGATTACAGAAATCATTTTTTAATAAATAAGATAATGCTTCTTCTTTATTTATTTCTCTTATTATATTGGGATCATCTTTATCCCTTTTGAGTATAAATATTTTCTTTATTTTAGTTAAAGGAATAACTCCATCAATTCCTATTATCCATCTTACATTTACAACAGCTCTTCCTCTTTTATCTAATACTACTTTTTCTAAAATTTCTCTATAATTAGGCCATATTTTTCCAATATTTGCATCTATATAGCAATTTTTCTCAGAACCATATGCCATGGCATTCCTTTCATATAATCTTACAAAAAACCAATCATCTGCTACAAGTCTTACGCCAGGATTTCTCAGCATGCCCCAGCTATGAGTTGTTTTTCCAGTACCACTTGGAGCTATTAATGCTACACCAAAACCATCAACATCAAGTGCAGCTCCATGAATAGAATATATTTCATGAGCATCTTCAAATATATCTCCAACAATTGCTAAGGCTAGGCTTTTTATCCATCCATAATAATCAATATTATATGCAAAAGCAGTTTTTGTTAATGGATCATATTTAACATGAAGTGGTTGTTTTTCATCATTTATTGCTATTATTCTTCCATGGGATTTTATATTTTCATCTGCAGTATAAAAATTATCAGCCCATATATCAGTAAAATATCTATTATCAGTCATGAATTTTATACAACATCCATAGATATTTGCTTTTCTTACATATAATGGTAGCTTAATCAATTCTGAGTATAATTCTCTTTTTTCTTCAGTTGATATAATCTTAATAGGATATGGCATAATCTCACTGTGAGAAATAAGCAAGTCCTATTGCTAATGCTATAATTTTTCCTTCTTCATCAATTACTTTAATGTTATATAAAGCAGTTGTTCTTCCTTTACTTACTTCTTCAGCCTCAGCAATTACTTTCTTTCCAATGGTTACTGGTCTTCTATAATTTATATTCATAGAAAGAGCAATTGCTTTTATTCCATGAGAATTACATGCAATAGCAAAACTAACATCTGCAAGTGCATATATAGCAGCACCATGAGCAATATTATAAGCATTTAAAAAATCCTCTCTTATAATCATTGAGGTTTTTGCATATCCTTCTCTATATTCCTCAAGTTTTATTCCAAAGATTTTAGCAATTCTATCATTATTTATTAATTCATTCATATCATTATATGGTTCTTCTCTCAGCATAATATTTTAATTCTATTTTTTATTTTTAAGTTATTATGAAAGAAATTTTAGACTTACTAATAAGAGAAAAAGCAGATTATGCTGAATTGAGAATTCATAAAAATATTGAATTTTCATTTACAATGAGTAATAGTAATATTGAATCTTCAGAATATCTTGAAAATTATGGAGTTGGTATAAGAGTATTAAAAGATGGTGCTTTAGCTTTTGCCTCAACAAATTCTCTTGATTCAGCTAAGGAAATTGGATTATTAGCATTAAAAAATGCAAAAAGCAATAAGAAAATAAAATTATCAAAAGAGAAAATTGTAAAAAGAAATTGGAAGGCAAATTATAAAATTCTTCCCACTGATATTGATTCTTCATTAATAATTGAATTATTAAAAGATATTGATAATTCTATTAAAGAGGTTAATATTAAAACAAATAGATTAATAATATTTGAAGGAAGTATAGAAGAAAAGTATTATATTAATAGTGAAGGAACAGAAATCTCTTCTTTAGTACCAAGAGTAGGTGGATATATTATAATAACAGCATATGAAGGAGGATGTATTCAAAGAATATTTCAATTTGGAGAATCTGGTGGATGGGAAAGAATAAAGGAAATGAATCTTATAGAAAAAGCAAAAGAAGAAACTAAAGTATTAAAAAGAATTTTAAATGAAGGGAGATCAATAATTCCAGGTTATTATGATATAATTATAGGAAGTGAAATTGCAGGAATAATAGCACATGAAGGATGTGGTCATCCTCAAGAAGCAGATAGAATTTTAGGAAGAGAAGGTGCACAAGCAGGAGAATCTTATATAAAGAAAAATATGATGGGAAGAAAAATAGGAAGCTCAATTCTAAATATATCAGATGATCCTACTATAGAGAATTCTTATGGATTTTATTTATATGATGATGAAGGAGTAGAAGCAAGAAAAAAGAAATTAATTTATGAAGGAAGAATAAATGAATTCCTACATAATAGAGAAACTGCATATGAGTTTGGAATAAATAGTAATGCATCTGCTAGAGCTTCTTCATATTCAAGAGAACCTATTATTAGAATGTCAAATACATTTATAGAGCCTGGAGATTATTCTTTTGAAGAATTATTAGAAGATATAAAAAATGGAATATATATCAAAAGTTTTCAAGAATGGAATATTGATGATATAAGATGGAATCATAGATATGTAGGATTAGAAGCCTATTTAATAGAAAATGGAGAATTAAAATATCCAATAAGAGAACCAGTAATAGAAGCTACTACTGAGCTATTATTTTCAAGTATTGATGCTATAGGTAATAATTTAGAATTTCAAGCTGCTATTTGTGGAAAAGGACAACCAGATCAAGGCATACAAGTATGGACAGGAGGACCATGTTTAAGATTGAGAAATATATTTATTAAGAAGAGATGTGAAACATAAACAAATATGAATAAAAAATATTACTAATAGTAATATTTAGTAAAATTTTAATATAGATTTTGTATTTCTTTATTGCATGATTATGAAGAAGGGAATTTCAACGAATTCAATACATGGAGGAGAAGAAGAATATAATAAAATAGTTAAGTGTACTGATATAATTCCTCCTATTCATAGAACTGCTATTTATAAAAATCCTTCTGATATTCAAATAAGGGGAAGAGAATTAAAATATTCAAGAGAAGATAATCCTACTGTTTTCTTATTAGAAAAAAGAATGGCCTTACTTGAGGGAAGTAAAGATAGTTTAGCATTTTCATCAGGTATGGCAGCTATATCTACATTAGTATTATCTCTTTTATCTAAGGGAGATACAATATTAACATCTAAAGAAGTTTATGGTGCAACACTTCAATTATTTAGATATTTAGAAAAATTTGGAATGAATGTAATATCTGTATTAAATGAAAAAGTAATAGATAATATAAAAGATGGAATTAAAATGGTATTTGTTGAAACAATAACAAATCCATTATTGAAAATATCTGATATTCCAAGTTTAGTAGATATATGTAAAGAAAAAGATATAATCTTAGTTATTGATAATACTTTTGCCACTCCTGTACTTGTTAAACCATTAGAATTAGGTGCAGATTATGTAATAGAAAGTGCAACAAAATATCTTGGAGGACATAATGATGTTATTGCTGGTATTCTAGCTGGAGATAAAGAAATTGATAATATATGGGAATGGAGAAAAGTCTTAGGTACATATTTAGATCCATTTGCAGCATATTTAGTATTAAGAGGATTGAAAACATTAAAATTAAGAGTATTAGAATCATGTAGAAATGCAGAGAAAATTGTAGAATTCTTATTAAATCATAAAAAAGTAAAGAAAGTATATTATCCAACATTAAATGAAAATTATGAAAATGTAAAGAAATTTATGAAAGGATTTGGAGGAGTAGTATCTTTTGAAGTAGAAAGTAAAGAAAAAGCATTAAAACTATTAAATTCATTAAAAATAATAAAAGCATCACCAAGTCTTGGAGGAGTAGAAAGTATTATTTCATATCCAATAATTTCCTCTCATAAGAATTTAACACCTGAAGAAAGATTAGAACTTGGAATAACTGATAGATTATTAAGATTATCTGTTGGGCTTGAGGATATAGAGGATCTAATTCAAGATTTAGATCAAGCTCTTAATGGTGCATAATAAAAAATATTGATTTTACTATTGAAAAATATTACTTTTTTATTTATCAATTTTTTTAAATAAAAAACTCAAAAAATTTTAAATTTATATCTTTTCTAGAAATAAATGGTGAAAAATACGACTGAGGTTCTATTAAATAAAGCTCCTCCAGTAAGGAGAAGCGATGGTATAATAGAAGAATTTGATAAAGAAAGAATAGTAAGAAGCTTAATAAAGGAAACAAAGCTAGCTGAAATACTATTTGGAGTTCCACCAATAAAAGAAGAAGAAGCAAGAAAAATTGCTAATGAAGTTGAAGAAGATATTAAAAAAATGAATCTCAAATTCTTAAGCGGACCTTTAATAAGAGAACTTGTAAGTGTGAAATTATTAGAAAAAGGCTATCATATATATAGAAATGTTTATACGAGAGTAGGAATGCCATTATATGATGTTTATTTAATTGATTTATCAGAGGGTTATGAAGCAAGAGAAAATGCAAATCTTCAACCAAATCCTGAAACATTTCATAAGAAAAAAGCAGATTTTCTGAGTAAGGAATCTTATTTATTAATGATGCCATTAAGAATTGCTGATGCTCATTTAAAAGGAGATATACATATACATGATTTAGAATATTGGGGAACAAGACCTTTCTGTCAAGATCATGATTTAAGATATTTCTTTTACTATGGATTAATGCCAGATGGAACTGGTACTCATACATCAGTTGCAGGACCTGCAAAACATCCAGAAGTTGCTATATTACATGCTGCAAAGGTTCTTGGAGCAGCTCAAACAAATTTTGCAGGAGGTCAAGGATTTTTCAATTTTACAGTATTCATGGCACCATATTTAAGAGGATTAGATGATAGGAAAATTCATCAATTGGCTCAAATGTTTCTATATGAAATGACTCAACTTTATGTAGCAAGGGGAGGACAACCAGTATTCTCATCAATACAAATAGAAGCAGGAGTTCCAAAGATATGGCAAGATGCTCCTGTAGTATATAAAGGAAAAATATGGAAGGATAGATATGGAGATTATGAAGATGAAGTACATAAATTTGCTCTTGCACTTTTAGATGAATATATTAAAGGTGATGCTGTAGGTAAGATGTTTAACTTTCCAAAACCTGAAGTTGTACAAAGAGTAAGATATTGGAAGGAAAAAGAAGATGTAATGCTAAAAGCAGCACAACTTTCTGCAAAATTTGGTTCTACATATTATGATAATTTAATTCCTAGCTATAGAGGAGGAGAAGATGGAGTATCATGTTTTCAATGTTGTGCATATTCATTTTCTGAGGATGGAAAATCTGAAGAATTTAAGAAAAAGCTATACTTTGAAGATGGAGCACACTTCTCTATGGGTGGAATGCAAGTAATTACTATTAATCTTCCAAGAATTGCATACAAATCTAAAGATGAAGATGAAATGTATGAAATATTAAGAGAAACAATGGATATTGCAAAAGAAGCTCTTTTATTGAAATATAATATAATGATAAGACAATATGAAAAAGGATTAATTCCTTTTGCCTCTCAAAGACCAAGAGGTGCTCCTCCTGCAGTTAATATAAGAGAATTAGTATTAATCATAGGATTTGTAGGTATGAATGAAATGATGCAACATATGACTGGATATGAACTTCATGAACATCCTGAAGCTCAAAAACTTGCATTAAAAGTATTAATAGAAATGGATAGAATAAAAGATGAGTATATAAAAGAAACAGGATTAAAATTTGCCATAGCAAGAACTCCTGCAGAATCATGTGCTCAACGTTTTGCTATAACTGATTTAATACATTATCCAGATTATGCAAAGAAATATGTAAAAGGAGATTTAGAAAAAGCATTATCACTATGGAGAGAGACAACTGATCTTCCAATTTATTATACAAATGGCTCTCATGTAAATGTCTCTGCAAGAATTCCATTATATGAAAGAATGAGAATAGAAGAAAAATTCTTCCCAATATTAAAAGGAGGAAATATATTCCATATATGGCTTGGAGAAGCAAATCCAGATCCTGAAGCTATATTAAAACTCAATAAAAAGATTGCAATGGAATCTTGGATTGGATATTGGAGTCATACAAAGGACATTACTTTATGTACATCATGTGGATTTATTGGTGGAGGATTATATGAAAATTGTCCAATATGTCATAGCAAAGAAATTAAAATGTACTCAAGAATAACAGGATATTATCAAGAAGTAGATTCATGGAATACTGCTAAAAAACAAGAATTAAAAGATAGATATAGAATAAAATTAAGTGAATAATAAAATGATCTTATATGCTGCTGAAGTAATTCCTATTTCTTTTTCAGACTATCCAAAAGAACCATGTTGTGTAATTTTTCTAGCTGGTTGTAATTTTAATTGTGGTTATTGTCAAAATTGGAAGTTGAAAAAAATTTCAAAAGAATATGAAACTAATATAGAGAAAATAAAAGAAATGATTTCAAAAAATAATTTGATAACTGCATGTAAGATAACAGGAGGAGAGCCATTACTTCAACATGAAGCAGTTATAGAAATTGGAAAATTTGTAAAATCATTAAAATTAAAATTTGGAATAGATACTAATGCTTCTTTACCAAATGCTCTAAGAAAAGTTATTCCTTTATTAGATTTAATATCAATAGATATAAAAGCTGCACTTAATAGAGATGCTTATTTAAAAATTATTGGAGTAGATCCTCCTTTATCTTCTATAAAAGAATCCCTTGAAATTGCTTTAAAATCAAATGCTTATGTAGATATAAGAATACCAGTGATACCTGGATATAATGATGATTCAGAAACCATAAGATCAATAGAAAAAACATTAATTGAATTGGGATATGAAGAAAAAGCAGAAAAAAATATGGCAAGTATTACACTATTAGAATTTGTTCCTGAAAATGCACATTTTGAAGAATTTAAAAAGCTAAGAAATCCATCATTAGAAGATCTCATGAAATTAAAATCATATTTTAAAATAAAAAATGTAAAAATTTCTCATAGATTATATTCCAATTATGGCTAATAACATACTTATTATAAGTAAAATCCAGCCAATAGCAATTATTATTCCTATGGCCTTTCTTGTTGCTGATATAAATACTATTAATACATATATTGTAGTTAATGTTGCCATAATGGTAATTGCTGATGAAAAAGAATTTGCAAGCTCAGGCCTTCCTTTTAATATTGTTTGTTCTACTATATATCGTATAAAGGATTTTACTAAATTAAATAAATAGTATACTACATTGAATAATTGAGATATTTCCATGAATTAAAAAAAATCAATTAAATTATTTAAGAATTTTTTCTGCTACTTCTTTATAAACTTCATAATCTCTATCTTTATATAATACTATGAATACTTTTTCAATAAAATCTTCTTTTTCTAAAAATTCTTTTATTGCTTTTAATGCAATTATAGAAGCTTCTTCTATAGGATATCCATATGCACCTGTACTAATAGATGGAAATGCTATAGTCTTAATTCCTTTTGAAACTGCAATTTTTAGAGAATTATAATATGCTTGATATAATAGCTTGGCTTCCTCATATTTTCCTCCCCTCCAAATAGGTCCAACAGTATGAATAACATATTTTGCCTTTAAATTTCCACCTGTTGTAATAACTGCATGGCCTATTGGAAGTCCATTTGGATATTCTTTTTCTCTTATTTTTCTACATTCTTCAAGAATTTTTGGTCCTCCTTTTCTATGAATTGCACCATCAACTCCTCCTCCACCCATTAATGAAGGATTTGCAGAATTTACAATTGCATCAGTATTCATTTCAGTAATATCTCCTTTTAATATAATTATTTTCGAATTTTTAATTTGAAATTCTTCCATATCATTAATTTGAATATTTTATAAAATAAATTTTTAAACATCCAGGAATTTAGAATTCTTATGTATAAAGTAATGTGCTCATGTTGTGGAGAGAAAACTCTTGAAGTAAAAGAAGTTTATACTGAAATTCCAAGATTTGGAAAATTAGTTATAATATCTATGTTATGTGAAAAATGTGGATATAGACTAAATGATATTATTCCTTTAGAATATAAGGGGCCATCTAGAATAGAGTATAAAGTTAAAGAATTAAAAGATCTATCAGTTAAGGTTATAAGATCAAAATCCTCAAAAATAATTATACCTGAACTTGGTCTTGAGTTATTACCAGGTCCTAAGGCTGAAGCATTTATAACAAATATAGAAGGAGTTCTTGATAGATTTCTTGGTATTGCAGAGTACTTATATGAGATTTCAAAAGGAATTAAAAGAAAAAAAGCATTAGAAGCTATAAATAAAATTAAATTGGCAATGGAAGGTAAAATTGAATTTACAGTAATATTAGAAGATGAAACTGGAAATAGTGCTATATTACATGATTAAAAATTATGAAAATATTTATTTTTCTGATTTTTTTATTTTTGATATAATAAATTATGAGGGGGAAAATTTGATCAGGAGGAATTTAGTTCATACCAAATGGATTTAGGGATATTCCTCCAGAGGAATTAGAAAAATATAAATTTATAGAGGAAAAATTCAGAGAAACCTTTGAGCTTTGGGGTTATAAAGAAGTTAGAACTACTACTATTGAATTCTTTGATATATTTAGATGGGGTGCAGGAGAACCTTTTGCAGATTCTATATTTAAATTCCAAGATTATGATGGCAAAATATTATCATTAAGAGGTGAAATTACTACACAAATAGCAAGAATGATTGCTTTAAAACTATGTAATGAAAAGAGATTATACTACATAGAGAATTGTATAAGATATTTACCTCAAAAAGCTATATCACAAAGAGAATTTTGGCAAGCTGGAGCTGAGCTTATTGGAGAATATGGACCTGAAGCTGATGCTGAAGTAATATGTTTAGCATTAGAAAGTCTAGATAAAATAGGTCTTAAGGCTAATATAGATATAGGAAGTATTTCAGTCTTCAAAAAAATTGCTAATCACTTTAATGTAAAAGATATAGATAGATTAAGAATTGCCATATCAAGTAAATCTATTAGTGAAGTTAAGGAGATAATTAATAATGAAGAAGCTTTAAAAATATTTTCATATGTTATTGAAAATAGAGGAAGAATTGAAATATTAGAGAATATAGCAAAAATGAATATTCATGAATTATATGATGATATTAATTATATAGAAAAACTATTTGATATTATAAAGGATTATGGATATTATGATAGAGTAGTAATAGATTTGAGTACATTAAGAGAAATGAAGTATTATAATGGTATTGTATTTGATATTTTCATAGAAGGATTGGGAATTCCCATAGGTGGAGGAGGAAGATATGATGATATGATGAAGGAATTTGGTCTTGATTTAAAGGCAACAGGTTTTGCTATTAATATTGATCTTATAGTAAAATTAATTGAAAAAATTCCTATAAAAAAAGAGAGAATAATCAATGTATATTATAAAGAAGGCTATTTAGAAAAAGCAATTGATATTATTAAAAATATGAGAAATAAAGGAATAAAATGCTCTCTATCTTTATATAGAGGAGAAAAAGAAGGCATTCTTATTAGTGATAATATTATTGATTTGAAGACTGGTGAAGAAATAAATGAAAGGAATTATATTAGCAATTCCAAGTAAGGGAAGATTGAGAAAACCAGTTATGGAGATTTTAGAAAGATCTAATATAAAAATTATTGACGATGATAGTAGAGTATACCTAACAAATACAACAATAAAAGGCTTGCAAATACTATCTGTAAGAACCTTGGATATTCCTACATATGTATATTATGGAATTGCTGATATGGGAATAACTGGAAAGGATGTAATAGAGGAATGTGGACTTGATGTATATGAAATTGCTGATATGAAGTTTGGAAATTGTAATCTTATTGTTGCTGTAAAAGAAGATAGTCCATATTATGATGCAAATCAACTTCCTCATGGAATAAGAGTAGCAACTGAATTTCCAAATTTAACAAGAAGATTTTTTAATAATTTGGGGATTCATGTAGAAATTATTACATTAAGAGGAGCTGTAGAAATTGCTCCAATATTAGGTCTTTCAGATTGTATTGTAGATCTATCAAGTACAGGAGAAACATTAAGAAAAAATGGATTAAGAGCAATAGCAACTATATTAAGATCTTCTGCAAGACTAATTTGTAATAAAGTTTCATATAAAACAAAATATGAAGATATTAAAAAAATTATAGATTTATTGGTGAAGAGTTGTGAAAATATTAACTTATAAGGATTATAAAAATGAAGTTTTTAAGGGAATTCCTGATGAAATTTTTGAAGCTGTAAATAAAATAATAAAAGATGTTAAGGAAAGAGGAGATAAAGCAATTATAGAATATACTGAAAAATTTGATGGTATTTCTATTTCAAAGGATGAAATTAAGGTTAGTATTGAAGAAGCAAAAAATGCTTATGAATCTATACCAGATGATCTAAAAAATAGCTTAAGAAATTCTATAGAAAGAATAAAAAGATTTCAAGAAGCACAATTACCAAAATCATTTTCTATGGAAATTACAAAAGGAGTAACAATTGGTGTAAAATATACACCAATATCTTCAGTTGGAATTTATGTGCCAGGGGGACGTAGAGCATATATTTCTACAGTAATAATGGCTTCTATACCAGCAAAGGTAGCAGGAGTTAAAAGATGTGTAATTTTTACTCCTCCAAGATTTTCAAGAGAAATTGCTGCTATAGCATATATGATAGGAATAAATGAAGTCTATAGAATTGGAGGAGTTCAAGCAATTGCTGCTATGGCATATGGAACTGAAAGTATTAAAAAAGTAGAAAAAATAGTTGGACCAGGAAATATCTATGTAACAGCAGCAAAAATCTTAGTAAGTAAGGATGTTGCTATAGATATGCCAGCAGGTCCAAGTGAAATACTAATTTATGCTGATTATATTAAGAATCATAAATGGATTGCTATGGACATATTAGCTCAAGCAGAACATGATCCAAGAGCAAAATTAATTTTAATAACAAAAGATAAAGAAGGAGCTATAAAAGTAAAAGAATATCTTGAAAATTATAATATTGAGAATGCTTTTATAATATTAGTAGAGAAAAAAGAAGAAGCTATAAATTTAATAAATGAAATTGCTCCAGAGCATTTAGAAATTATTAGTAATGAAGAAATTGAAATTGAAAATGCAGGAGCATTATTTATTGGAGAATATTCACCAGTAGCCATAGGAGATTATACTGTGGGGACAAATCATATATTACCAACAATGGGATGGGCTAAACGTTCTTCACCTTTATCAGTAAGAGATTTTATAAAATCTATAGAATTTGTAAAATGTACAAAAGAAGGATTATATTCTATAGGAAAAGATGGAATTATAATAGCTAAGGCAGAAGGTATGGAATATCATGCAAAATCTATAGAAGTAAGAATGGAGGAAGGAAATTCACTTTACAAATAATTTTTAAGGTGATTAAATGAAAATAGAAATTGATGAAGAGCTTAAAGATTTATTAAATAAAAAATCATTCTATGAATGCATACCTGATTCTATAATAAGAATGGGATTGAATGAAAATCTATTAATTGATAAATATTTTTCTTATACATTATTAATGGAAGCAATTAAAAATATAGATACAAGATTATATCCACCAGCAAAAGGATATAATGCATTAAAAGCAATATCAGAGGAATATGGAATATATGAAGATGAAATAATAGTTGGAAATGGTTCTGATGAAATTATTGATCTTATAGCAAAAGTTTTTGTGAGAAGAAATGAAGCTATTATTATAGAACCAACTTTTGAAATGTATAGCTTTTATATAAAATTAATGGGAGGTAAAGTTAAGTCAGTTTTAACAAATGAAGATTTTGATATTGATGTAGATAAAGTATTATCTCAAGTAAATAAAAATACAAAAGTAATTTTCATATGTTCTCCAAATAATCCAACTGGAAAACAATATGAAAAAGAAAAAATTTTAAAAATTGTAAAGGAGTTTCAAGGCATTGTAGTATTAGATGAAGCATATGCAGATTTTGCATCATATAGTATTCTTATGGAAGCATCAAGATATGATAATTTAATTGTATTGAGAAGTTTTTCTAAATCATATGGTCTTGCAGGATTGAGAATTGGATATGGAGTAGGAAATAGTGAAATTATAAATTATTTAAAATCAGCACAAAGTCCATATTCTGTAAATTCTATTGCTCAAGAAGTATGTAGACTTGTACTAAAAAATAAACATGTATATGATTATTTTATAAAATTAGTAATTGATGAAAGAGAATATTTAATAGCAGAATTAAGTACAATAAATGAAATAAAAGTATTTCCTTCTAGTGCTAACTTCATATTAATAAAATTATTGAATTACTCATCATCATATATTTGTGAAAAATTGAAAAATGAAGGAATATTAGTAAGAGATAGAGGTAATTTACCATTATTAGAGAATTGTATAAGAGTAACAGTTGGAAGAAAAGAAGATAATATCAAATTTATTAATACATTAAGAAAAATTTTAGGGCTGTTTCATACTTGATGAGTAGGAGTTAGATTTATAAGCTCTGATTATGTTTATTATCGTTGATGTCAGTTATGTCAGGGTCTTCGGAAAGGTTGTTAAGACCTAAGGAGGTTTGCAAAAGGCTTGGCATCAGTTACTCCACCCTATCTAGGTGGGTTAGGGAGGGCAGGATTAGGGCTATTAGAACTGCTGGTGGAGTGTTTAGGGTTCCTGAGAGTGAGGTTAGGAGGATTGCTGAGGGTTTGCCAACCAGTAAGGAGATTAGGGCAATTATATATGCCCGCATAAGCTCAGCTGATCAAAAGAGTGACTTGGAAAGGCAGGTAGAGTATTGGTAGAGTATTTGATGCAGTACTGCTCTTCTAAAGGTTATAGAGTTGTTGACGTGCTGAGTGATGTAGCAAGTGGGTTGAAGACTAGTAGGAGAGGGTTGCTGAAGCTCTTTAACTACGTAGTGAATAGGCAAGTAGACGTGGTTGTAGTGACTTATAGTGATAGGTTGACAAGGTTTGGCTTTGAGTATCTAGAGTACTTCTTTAAACAGTATGGTGTTAGAGTAGAGGTTGTATTCGGAGAAGAACCTAAAGACACCTACCAAGAGTTAGTAGAGGACTTAATGGAGATTGTAACATCCTTTGCTGGGAAGCTCTACGGGTTGAGGGGCCACAAGAAGAAAAAACTTGTTGAGGGGTTCAAAAAACTACTAGAAGAGGTTGAGGAGAGTGCGTGAAGTCACTAGAACAGTTATTGTACCGAGTGTTAGGCTTACTGAGAAGAAGCTCAGGATCTTTAAAGAACTTGAAGAGCTCTATAAACAGGTTCTCATAGAGCTTGTGGATTATGGTTTTAGAAACAGTGTTGATTCCTTCACTAGGTTGAAGAGGGATAAGTATCGTGAGCTACGTGGAAGATACCCACATCTACCTAGCCATTATGTTCATACTGCATGTCAAGACGCTTCTACTAGGATTAAGAGCTTCAACAAGCTCAGGAAGAAGGGTTTGGCGAGGTCTGAGAAACCTGAGGTTAATAGGGTTAGTATTTGGCTTGACGACCACCTGTGGAAGCGTATAGGGCACACAACGATCCTCATCTACACCCACAAAGGCTGGGTCACTCTTGAGTTAGAACCACATAAGCAGTACTGGAGGTATATTAACGATGGCTGGGTTCTGAGAACACAGCCGAAGGTAAAGATTGACTATAGGTGTAAGAGGCTACTGGTATACTTCGTGTTTGTTAAAGATATCAATGTTGATGGAAACGGTGTTAAGCATGTAGTCTCTGTTGATGTTAATGAGAATAACGTAGCTGTTAAAGTTCTCGATAAGGCGTTCATTCTTGAGACAGGGATTAAGAGGATTACAATTGGATACGCTAGATACAGAGAGGTTGTACAGAGTGTTAAGGGCAATGGGTATGTTGGTAGAGCTGTTCATGGTAGGGAGCGTAAGAGGAAGAAGGATATTAGGTTGAAGATTGCAAACATAGTCGCTAATACAGCTAAGAACATCAACGCTATAGTTATTTTGGAGAAACTTCCTAAGCGATGCCCTAGGAATATGATTAGAGATGTTAGAGACCCAGTGCTAAGGCATAGGATATACCAAGCGGGGTTCAGAGGTGTGGTTAAGGCTATTGAGGAGGAGTGCTTAGAGAGAGGAGTCCCCATATTTAAGATAAACCCAAGGAACACTTCTTCCATATGTCCATTCTGTAACTCTAAGCTGATGAGGGGCAATGCCTCGAGGCAATTAAAATGCCCTAAATGCGGATTTGAATCTAGTAGAGATGTAGTAGCTGTGCTGAACCTCGAGAAAAAGTACTTAACTTCCAAGGGGTGCGTATCGTTCACCCCAATGCCCAGTGAACCCACTCTAGAGGTAGTAGTACTACCAATGAAGGAGTGGGTGAGGAGGAAGTCCCTAGATGCAATAAATAAACATGAACTAATAAGGATGAGCATCTAGGGACAAACGGAATATTTATAATAAAATAATTATAAGGAAGATAATATGGAAAATGAATTTATTGAGTATACAAGAGAAACAAAAGAAGTGAAAATAAAAGTAAATTTGAGAATAAATGGAAGAGGAATTTTTGAAGGATCATGTGGAACAGTATTTATGGATCATATGATTAAAACATTGGCAAAACATGGAAGAATAGATATTATTGTTGATGCTAAGGGAGATTTAAAACATCATATAATTGAAGATTTAGCAATATGTATAGGAAAAGCAATAAATTCAGCATTAAGAAATAAAGAAGGAATTGCAAGATTTGGATTTGCTTATGTTCCAATGGATGAAGCTCTTGCAAGAGCAGTAGTAGATTTAGGAGGAAGGGCTTATTGTAAATTAGAATTAAATGTAAGAGATAATGTAATTGAAGATACAAAAATTGAAGATATTATACACTTTCTAGAAACTCTTTCTCAATCCTTAGAAGCTAATATTCATATAAGTGTACTATATGGATTTAATGATCATCATAAAATTGAAGCATCTATAAAAGCTTTAGCAATTGCGTTAAGAGAAGCAATGAAGAAAATTGGAGATGGAATACCAAGTACAAAAGGTGTAATAGGATGAAAATAGCAATTCTTGATTTAGGAATAGGAAATTTATTTAGTATTAAAAGAGGTTTTGAAAGAATTGGAGGAGAAGTATTTTTTGCTTATAATAGTAAAGATATAGATTTGGCTGATATTGTAGTAATTCCTGGTGTTGGAGGATTTAAAAATGGAATTAATACATTAAAAAATAATTTTATAATTAATAATTTAATTCATAAGCCTATAATTGGAATTTGTTTAGGAATGCAGCTTTTGCTTGAAAGAAGTTATGAAGGAGGAATAAATGAAGGATTGGGAATTATAAAAGGAGAAGTTATTAGATTGCCATCAATAGTAAAAGTCCCTCATATTGGATGGAATAGTATAGAAATAGCAAAGGATTCTTTATTATTAGAAGGATTGAAAAATGGAGATTATTTCTATTTTGTACATTCCTATTATTGTAATATAAAAGAAGATATTATTATTGCATATACAGAATATGGAGTAGAATTTCCTTCAATTATAGAAAAGAAAAATATTGTAGGAACTCAATTCCATCCTGAAAAAAGTGGAAAAAATGGTTTAATATTCCTGAAAAACTTTCTAAAGTGGTGTAAAACTTGTTAATAATACCTGCTGTAGATATTTCAAAAGGAAAATGTGTAAGATTATTCATGGGAAGAATTGAAGAATATAAAGTATATTATGATAATCCTTTAGATGCTGTAAGAAAATGGGAAGAAGAGGGTGCTGAATTATTACATTTAGTAGATTTAGATGCTGCTATTGGAATTGGGAACAATAGAGAAATTATTAAGAAAATATTAAAGGAATCAAAAATACCAATTCAAATAGGTGGAGGAATAAGAAATTTAGAAATTGCTAAAGAGTATTTAGAATCAGGAGCTCATAGAGTAATCTTTGGAACAGCTGCTTTAGAATTAAGAATTATAAGAGAAGCTATTGATAAATTTGGAAGTGAAAAAATAATGGCAGCAATTGATCATGCCATGGGAAGAGTTGCAATAAAAGGCTGGAAGGAAATATTAGAATTAGATGCCGAAATACTATGTAGAAATTTATTTTCGTTAGGAGTTAAAAGATTCTTAATGACATCAATTGATAGAGATGGTACATTAAAAGGACCAAATATTTCATATTCCTTAGCAGTAGCATCTAAAATTCCAGCAGAATTTTATTTAGCAGGAGGATTTTCAAGAATAGAAGAAATAATACCATTAAAAGGAAGAGTAGCAGGTGTAATCATAGGAAAGGCATTATATGAGGGTAAAATTGATTTTAAAAAAGCAAAAGAGGTATTAAAGCATGTTAACTAAAAGGATAATTCCATGTCTTGATGTTGATAAAGGAAGAGTTGTAAAAGGAATTCAATTTGTAAATCTTAGAGATGTTGGAGATCCAGTAGAACATGCATTAATTTATGAAGAGCAAGGAGCAGATGAGTTAGTATTTTTAGATATTACTGCTTCTTATGAAAAAAGAGATATAATGATTGATGTTGTTAAAAGAATTGCAAAAGAATTGTCTATTCCATTTACAGTAGGTGGAGGAATAAGAAAATATGAAGATGTAAGGAATATCCTTATGGCAGGAGCAGATAAGGTTTCTTTAAATACTGCTGTAGTATTAAATCCCAGTATATTAAAAGAATGTTCTGATGCATTTGGTAGTCAATGTATTGTATGTGCCATAGATGCAAAAAGAAAAGGAAATTCTTGGGAAGTTTATATTTATGGGGGAAGAAAACCAACAGGAATAGATGCTATAGAATGGGCAAAAAAAGCTGAAGAATTAGGTGCAGGTGAAATATTATTAACGAGTATGGATTATGATGGATCAAAATTGGGATATGATTTAGAATTAACAAGAAGAGTTTCAGAATCAGTTAGCATACCAGTAATAGCATCAGGAGGAGCAGGTAATCCTGAACATATATATTTAGCATTTAAAGAAGGAAAAGCAGATGCTGCACTTGCAGCTTCTATATTTCACTATGGAGAATATTCCATTAAAGATGTAAAAATTTACTTAAAAAATAAAGGTATTCCTGTGAGGTTGTGATATAGTGGATGTTAATGAAATAATAAGTAAATTAAATTTTGAAAAAATGAATGGAATAATACCTGTAATTACTATTGATGAAAATGATAAGATATTAATGCTTGCCTTTATGAATAGAGAAGCATTAGAAAAAACGCTGAAAACAGGATTAATGCATTATTGGTCTAGAACAAGAAATAAAATTTGGATGAAAGGTGAGGAATCAGGACATTATCAATATGTATTAGGAATATATACTGATTGTGATATGGATTCTCTTTTATTTAAAGTAAAACAAATTGGAAAAGTTTGTCATAAAGGAGAAGATACATGTTTTCATATTCCAATAAAACCATATGAAAGTAGTCATTTAATAATTAATAAATTAGAAGAAATAATTGATGATAGAATTAAAAATCCAAAGGAAAATTCTTATACATCAAGTATTGTAAGAAAGGGAATTGAAGAAGTTGCAAAAAAAGTAATAGAAGAAGCCTCTGAGGTTGCAATTGCATCATTAAGAGAAAGCAATGAAAGAACTATAGAAGAAATAGCTGATTTAATATATCATTTAATAGCATTAATGAGAATGAAGGGAATAAGTATTAATGATGTTTATAAAGAGCTTTGGAAGAGAAGAAAATAAATGAATTTAATTGAATTATTTATTATTGTTTTTATAATAAGTATATCTGGAGTATTTTCACCTGGTCCTCTTACTTTTGCAGCATTAGCTATAGGTAGTAAAACAAATTGGAAAGGTGGAATTTTAATAAGTATTGGACATTTAATAGTTGAATTTCCATTAGCTTTAGCTATTGCTTTTGGTATTACTTTTATTACATCTTCTATATCAAATTTATTATCAATTTTTGGAGGAATTTTTATGATTATTTTTGGATTTTTAATAATAAAAAGCGCAAAAAATTATGAAATTAAAAGTTTTTCACATAGTCCATTAATATTAGGAATAAGTCTTTCTATTTTAAATCCTTATTTTATACTATGGTGGATAACCATAGGATCTTCTTTAATTAATTTAGCTATAGAATTAGCAGGATTATTTGGAGTTATATTTATGTATATATCACATATTTGGATTGATTTTTTATGGTTGATAATACTTGCCATATTAGGATATCAAGGAAGAAAACTTGGAAAATATTATCCATATTTTGTTATGATGCTAGGATTTATTTTAATAATATTTGGAATAAACTTTATAATAAAGATATTTTAATGAATTTTAAAACCATTATCTACTTCTACTAACCATCCATTATATCTTTTTAATATATTAATAGCTTTATCATAATCATCAAATAATGCTATTACTACTCCTCCTAATCCCGCACCTGAGATTTTTGCTCCTAAAGCTCCACTATGAATTAGATCTATTACAATATTATCTATTAATGGTAAGCTTACTTCATATAGATTACTTAATAAAAAGTGCTGATAATTCATGATTTCTCCTATAATTGATAATTTTCCTTTTTCAAAAATATCCTTAGCCTTATTATAATCTATTTCTAATATATTCATAATATCTTCAATAGAATATTTTTCATTTTTTATTACTTTTAAAGCAAATAAAGTAGATTTATGAGCTTTTATAGTATAAAGTATCCTATTTTTTAATTTTCCATTAAGTTTTTCAATATATAAAGGTACTTTTTCCCATTCTGAAATTCCCATTATTTTTAAACCTTCATTTATCTCTTCTTGTCTTATTTTGAGTACATCATTTGCTCTTCTTCTTATTTTACTATCAATAACAACAAAGTATCCTCCAAATGGTTTTAAAATTTCTACATCATATGGTGGTTTTGTATTTATGTATAAAATATTACCAAAAGCTGAGGTATACTGATCAAGTCTACCACATGAAATATTCATAATATCATGTTCTGCAATATAGGAAAGTTCTGCAATTTCTTTTAAATTAAGACCTAAATTAAAGAAATCATTTAATCCTCCAATAATTGAAACTAATAATGCTCCACTACTTCCTAATCCAGCTCCTATAGGAATTCGACTATTAATCCATATTCCTACTCCTTTAATATTATATCCAATTTTCTTTAGNGNAATTAAAGCTGCGCGAATATAATTTCCAAACCATTCTTTTTTATTAATAAGCTCTATATTATTTATATTAATTTCATCTTTTTCTTTAATATTTTCTGAAAATACAATAATTTTATCATCATTAATAGTCTTTATTTTTATGAAAGTTCTAAGATTAATTGCTATTCCAACTACAGGTAATCCCTTATAATCTTGATGTGTATTTAAGAAATCTAATCTACCAGGAGCTGAATATATCTTCTCAGATTTCAAGTTATATCCCTATTTATTTTTTCTTTATTATACTTAAAAAATATGAAATAGATGAAATTATAAATCCATAATACCATACTAATTCAAGTCCAGGTAATGGAAAGATATATACATAGTATAGCTTTCCTTAATATATAGCAAATATATACTCAGCAATAATTCCTATTATTAATGAAGTTATTTCAATATATGATGAATTAAATGGATTTTTAATTAATTATACTTATCAATTTTTCTAGTTAATTATAAATTCCAAATTAAACTATAATTATTTATGAAGATTATATTTTCTAAAAAATGTCTTGAATATGGTTATGGACATATTGAAAGTCCAGAAAGAATAATAAAAGCTTATGAAATTTTAAAGGAAAATGGATATGAATTTATAGAACCAGAGCCTGCAAGAGAAGAAGATATATTAAAAGTTCATGATATTTCATATATTAAATTATTAAAAGAAGGATTAATAGAAGATGAGGATACTCCAGCATATCCTAATATTTATGAATATGCAAGATTAGCTGCTGGTGGAGCTATACTTGCTGCAAAAATAAATGGATTTTCACTCATGAGGCCTCCTGGTCATCATGCTGGAAGAAAAGGAATTGCATTAGGTGCTCCTACAAGAGGTTTTTGTTATTTAAATAATATTGCTATTGCAGTTAAGTATTTAAATAAACCAACATTAATTCTTGATCTAGATGGTCATCATGGAAATGGTACACAGGAAATTTTCTTTGGTGATCCTAATGTAATTTATATATCATTACATAAACATCCATTATATCCAGGTACAGGATTATACTCTGAAGCAAATTGTTATAATTATCCATTAGATTATGGAGAAGAAAAATATATTAAAACCTTGAAAAAAGCCTTAGAAAAAATTGATATGAATAAAATAGAGGTTATAGCAGTTTCAATTGGATTTGATACTTTTATTGGAGATATAGCTTCACTTGGATTAAATGAAAAAAGTTTTGAAGAAATTGGAAAAATTCTTTCTTCTTTAAATAAACCAATATTCTTTGTTCTTGAAGGAGGATACATTGGAGAAAATATTGGTAAAGGAATTATTGCATTACTTAAGTATTTCTAATACAATTCTAATAAAATTAATGCTATGGAAAAGTATGAAAATGCTGTTACAATATCTGCTATTGTAGTAACTAATGGTGATGATACAATTGCAGGATCAAGTTTAATTTTAGCAAGTATTATTGGTAAAATAGAACCAACTATATCTGCAATATATGATGATATTACTAATGCTATTAAAACCACAATAGCAATTCTTATTGCAAGATTAATATCACCCATAGCTATCATTGTTATTATAAATGAAATTAAAAAAGAAAAAGGAGCTAATATAATATTCATTAATGTTGATACACTCATTTCCTTTAATAAAACTTTCATAAAATCACTTAATGAAACTCTTATTTCTCCTAATATCATGCTTTTTAATGTTAATGAAGAAGATTGTGAAGCAATATTACCTGAATTATCAGCTAACATGGGAAGAAAAGCAGCTAATATTGCTGCTCTTGCTATTAAGTTTTCAAATGATGCAACTATACTACCTGTAATTGCATTCATAATGTATAATAATATTATCATGGGAGATCTTTTTAGTGCTAATTTAAATGGGTCTACAGCAATATAACTACCTTTAATGGTCTCTATAATACCACCATGCTTGAGTAAGTCCTCAGAGAATTCTGAACTCATAATATCAAGTATATCATCTAATGCAACTATTCCAAGAAATCTTCCTTCACTATCTACTACTGGTACTTCTATTAAATCATAATCTATTGCTAATTTAACTGCTTCTTCTCTATCCTTATGAACTTCAATAACTGCACAAGGCTTTCTTACTATTTGTTTTAATAAAAGATCTTTTGGTTTTGTTAAGAATAATCTAACTTCAATACATCCAATAAGCTTGTGCTCATCATCTACAACATAAATATTATGATGTCTATCATATAACCCTAGTTTATCTTTTGTTATATACATTGAAATTGCATCTCCTACTTTAATATTACAATTAAAAACTGGAACTTGTATTGTCATTACTCCACCAACACTTTCTGGGGGATACTTTAATAGTTTTAAGACTTCACTTCTAACATCAGTAGGTAATAATCCTATAGTTCTATTTTTTATTCTTGGTGGTAATTTAGAAATTATATCTGCTATTTCATTAAATGGTAATTTTAAAATAGCTTTAGAGAACTCATCAATTCCTTTAACTGTAACTATTTCATATAATATATCTTCACTTACTTTTGTTAAAATTTCAGCTATTGGTTGTAGAGATACATTAGCAAATAACTTAATTCTTTCTTCATTACTTAATCTAACTAGTACTTCATGTAAAATTGGTATAGGAAGTGATTCAATAAAGAATGATAATGTTACATATTCTTCTTTTTCTAGTAATTCTCTTATTTCTCTTATATATTCATCAACTTTCCAAGGTCTATATATATCTAATCCTTCCATTATTACACCTCCAAGGTTTAGAAATATTCTTAAAATAAATATAAAAATAATTTAAATATTTTCTAAATAGTTTACTTAAGTATTTTAATTTTATGAAGACTTTCTAATACTATAAAACCTAATATATTTATAGAAATAAATGAGCCAATAAATAATCCAAGAAGACTAATTTCAATTGGTACATTAAATATAAAAGAAAGATAACTTCCAACAATTATTGTTATAATTATTGTTTCTAATAAGCATCCAAGAAATCTCTTTACTCTACTATCTCTACCAATTATATATGCTATTATACAAGCTAAAAAATTAGCAATTGAACCTCCAATTATATCAATAGGTCCAAGTCCACCATAAAAATTTGCAATTATACATCCAAAACATGTTCCAAAAGCTACAGGTAATCCATATATCATTACTAAAGGCAATAATGCATCTGCTATTCTTATTTGAAATATTCCAAAGCTTATAGGAGCTAATAATGTTACTCCTAAAGCATATAATGTAGTAAACATTGCTGTTACTACTATATCTCTACTTTTCATATTCTTTCCTGAAGAATATTACTATTTAAATATTTCTAAAATTGAATTTTATAAGGGATTTCAAAATGGATAAAATAATTATAATTGATTTTGGAGGACAGTATACTCACTTAATAGGAAGAAAAGTAAGAGAAAAAGGAGTATACTCTGAAATAGTACCTTATGATATGAAAATAGAAGAAATTGATAGTAATGTGAAAGGAATAATATTATCAGGTGGACCATATCATGTTTCTGAGGATTCTCCTAAAATAGATCCTAGAATATTGGATTTAGGAATTCCTATACTTGGTATATGTTATGGTCATCAATTAATAGCTTATATGTCTGGAGGAAAAGTAGGTCCTTCAAAGAAGAAAGAATATGGAATTACCTATGTTAATATTATAAATAATAATGATATACTAAAAGGATTAAGTAAAAAAGAAAAAGTATGGATGAGTCATAGTGATTCTGTATTTTCCTTACCTGATGATTATGAAGTTTTAGCATATAGTGAAAATTGTCCAATTGCTGCTTTTAAACATAAATATAAACCAATATATGGTGTACAATGGCATCCAGAAGTCTATCATACTGAAAATGGTGATGTTATTTTTGAAAATTTTATTTCTATTTGTAATTGTAATAGAGATTGGAAAATAGAAAATCTTTTAGATAAAATGATAGAAGAAGTAAGAAATGAAGTTAAAAATGGTAAGGCAATTATAGCATTAAGTGGTGGCATAGATTCTAGTACTGCAGCTATGATTGCAGCAAAAGCAATAGGAAATAGATTAGTAGCAGTATTTGTAGATCATGGGTTTATGAGAGAAGGAGAAGTGGAATCAATTAAAAATACATTTAAGGAATTAAATTTAATTGTTATTGAAGCAAAGGATAGATTCTTAGAAAAAATTAAAGGAGTAAGCGATCCTGAATTAAAAAGAAAATTAATTGGAGAGGAATTCATAAGAGTATTTGAAGAAATTGCTGAAAAAGTAGGAGCAGAATACTTAATTCAAGGAACTATTTATCCTGATAGAATTGAATCAGGATTAAGACATTCTGATAAGATAAAAAGCCATCATAATGTTGCAGGAATTCCATCAAAAATAAAATTTAAGAAAATTATTGAGCCATTAAGAGATCTATATAAAGATGAAGTAAGAAAAATTGCATTAAAACTTGGTCTACCAAAAGAAATTGTATATAGACAACCATTTCCAGGTCCTGGACTTGCTGTGAGAATTATTGGAGAAGTTACAAAAGAAAAGCTTGAAATCATAAGAAAAGCTGATAAAATTGTAAGAGAGGAAATTGAAAAAAGTAAAATAAGAGAAAAATTATGGCAGTATTTTGCTGTATTAACAGATACTAAGACTACAGGAGTAAAAGGAGATGAAAGAGCTTATGGTTATGTTGTTGCTATAAGATGTGTAGAAAGTAGAGAAGCCATGACTGCAAGATTTGCTAATATTCCATACAAATTATTAGAAAGAATATCAACAAGAATAACAAATGAAATACCCCAAGTTGTAAGAGTTGTTTATGATATTACTCATAAACCACCAGCAACTATAGAATGGGAGTGAATATATTTTTATAAAAAGAAATTAAATATTTTTAATATGCTTTCTAAAAGAGTATTAAATTTAAAAGAATCTGGAACATTAAAAGCAATGATTAAAGCTAAAGAGCTTCAAGCAAAAGGAATAAAAGTTATACAACTTGATGTTGGTGAACCAGATTTTCCTACGCCAATTAATATTATAAAAGCTGCTGAAAAAGCCATGGAGGAAGGTTTTACTCATTATACTCCAAGCTTAGGAATTCCAGAATTAAGAGAAGCAATTGCAAATAAGCTTAGAGAAGAAAATAAAATTGATGTTAGTAAGGATAATATTATTATTACACCTGGCTCAAAACAAGCCATATTTTATGCAGTTATGGCATTAATTGATGAAGGAGATGAAGTAATTATTCCTACTCCTGCATGGTCATCATATATGGAAATTGTTACATTAGCAGGAGGAAAAGTAAGAGAAGTTCCTGAAAATAATGATTTTTCATTAAATATTGAAAAAATAAAAGAAGTAATAACTGAAAGAACAAAATTAATTATAATAAATTCTCCAAATAATCCAACAGGTCATGTAATGGATATTAAGGAAATAAGAGAATTATGTGAATTAGTTTTAGATTCAAATTTATTTGTATTATCAGATGAAATTTATGAGAAATTAATATATGAAGGACAACATGTAAGTATAGCATCTCTTCCTAATATGGAAGAAAGAACAATTACAATAAATGGATTTTCTAAGACATACGCCATGACTGGATGGAGATTGGGATATGTAGTTGCTCCAAAGAATTTAATTTCGGCAATGAATAAAATTCAGCAACATACAGCAACTTGTGCAACATCTTTTGCTCAAATAGCTGCTATCGAAGCCTTAAAGCCTCATACTCCAATAATGCCAATGATTGAAGAATTTAAAAGAAGAAGAGATTATATATGTAAAGCTTTAGAAAAATTATCCTTTAAATTTGTAAAACCAAAAGGAGCATTTTATGTATTTCCTGAAATTCCTATTGATAATATGAATTCTAATGAGTTTTGTGATTTATTATTGGAAAAATATGGAGTAAGTGTAACACCAGGAACTGCATTTGGTAATTATAATAAGCATATAAGAATTTCATATGCTAATTCAATGGAAAATATTGAAGAAGCCATGAAAAGAATTGAAATGTTTATAAATGAAATAAGATAAATTTTTAAGTTTTTTGTATTATCTCTCTTTTTATTGAATATTTATGAGATGATATAGATGAAATATGATGTTTCAATTATAGGCTCTGGACCTGCAGGTTATGTATGTGCTATAAGATTATCTCAACTTGGAAAAAAAGTAGTTTTAATTGAAGAAAAAGAAATTGGAGGAACTTGTTTAAATAGAGGATGTATTCCAACAAAAGCATTAATTCATTTATCTACATTATTTAAAAGTATTAAAGATGGAGAAAAAATTGGAATAAATGTTTCTGGGCTTTCTATTGATTTTAATAAAGCAAAAAATTGGGTAAATCAAATAGTATTAAAATTAAGATCTAATCTTGAGTATTTATTAAAATCGTATAAAATTGATATTATAAAGGGAAAGGCAATTATTAATGAAAAAAATGAATTAGTTGTAAATAATGAAAAAATTGAAAGTGATTGTATTGTTATAGCGAGCGGCTCAGAACCATCATTTATACCATCTATTATTCCTGATCATAATAAAATTATTACATCTGATGATATTTTCAGTATAAGTGATATTCCTAATGATCTGATTATAATAGGAGGAGGAGTAATAGGCATAGAAATGGCAACTATTTTTTCTTATCTTGGATCAAATGTAACAATTATTGAAATAATGGATCAAATATTACCTGGCTTTCCAAGAGATGTTATTATTCCTGTAGAGAGAAATCTTAAGAAATCAGGTGTTAACATAAAGTTAAAAGTGAAAACTGAAAAATGTGAATATGATGAAAATAAAGTAAAAGTAAAATTAGAAAATGGAGAAGTTTTTAATGGAGATTATGTATTATTAGCAATTGGTAGAAGACCAAATACTAAGAATTTCAGTAATATAAAAGTTGATGAAAAAGGATTTATAAAAGTGAATAATAAAATGGAAGTAAATTCTGGTATATATGCTATAGGAGATGTAATAGGTCCTCCTTTACTTGCACACAAGGCTATGGAAGAAGGTTATTATTCAGCAGAAATAATAGCTGGAATAAGAGAAACAATGCCAAAGCTTAATATTCCCTGTGTTGTATATTCAGATCCTGAAATTGCTATTATAGGAGAAAAAGAAGGAGATATTATTGGAAAATTTCCATTTATTTCATGTGGTAGGGCATGGACTATAGATAAAACTGAAGGATTTTTAAAAATAATTGGAGATAAAAATGGTAAAGTAATTGGTGCTCAAATAGTTGGAGCTAATGCTTCTGAAATTATTAGTGAAATATCTCTTGCAATTTCTTCATCATTAAAAATTGAAGATATTTGCCATACAGTTCATCCTCATCCAACATTAAGTGAAGTAGTATTAGAAGCCTCAAGAGCTTCATTAAGGAAATCAGTCCATTATAAAAGCTTATATTAAGTATTTTTAAAAATATTAATATGATAAAAATTCCATTAAGTGAAATAAAAGATAAAAAGAAATTAAAATTAAATGATAATGAAATTTTAATTTTAAAAGTAGATAATAATTTTTATGCCATAGAAAATAAATGTCCACATGCAGGATGTAGATTATCATATTATGGAAAGATTCTAAGTGAAAGGAAAATAATGTGTACATGTCATGGAGCAATATTTAGTTTAGAAGATGGCAAAGTAATAGATGGTCCTACTAACAAATCATTAAAAATTTATAAGGTAAAAATAGTTAATGAAGAGCTATTAATAGAAATTTAGCTCATAGAAATAATTATTCCTGCTACAATTGCTGAACCTATTATTCCTGCTACATTTGGTCCCATAGCATACATAAGTAAAAAGTTTTCAGGATCTTCTTTTGAAGCTATTTTTTGTACAACTCTAGCAGACATAGGAACTGCAGATACTCCTGCTGCTCCAATAATTGGATTAAATTTTCCTTTTGTCAATATATAGAAAATTTTTCCGTTGTCGGATAGTTAACATTTACTACCCGTTCCATCTCTACTTCAGCTTCATTGATGGCCTTCAGGGGCAACGGAATTCCCCTCATCCTGAGCATATTTAAACATGCAATTATGTCTCTATCATTTTCGTATC
>QNVI01000045.1 GCA_004348015.1 Thermoproteota archaeon
TTACTTCTTCTTTCCATTTTGCATCTTTAAAATTCCTCAAAATAATGCCCAGATTTATAGACTGAAACCAAGAAAAATATAAATTTTTCCTTAAAGATTTTTTTTAAAAAAAATATGTTATTGCTTATAAGACCAAAGTCCATGAATATTACAATATCCTCTTGCTTTATCTACTTTTTCAATTCCTTCAAATTTTGCTTCTGGATTCATTCCTGGCTTTAAGAATTTTATATATACTTCATCTTCATCTTTACTTATTTCAATCCATTCAATATAATGCTCATTTACCATGGGATGAGAAATACTTCCAACTTTTACTTTTATGCCTTTATCTGTTTTTTCAACTACTGGTACATGTTTTTCCATACCAACATCCTTTGTTTTTTCTTCTAATAATTGCATAGGTTTTCCACAACACACTAATGTTCCTACTCCTGGATGCATTACTATTACAATATTTCCACATATATTGCATTTATATACTTCTAATTTTTTTGTCATAATATATTTTTGAAAATATTTATTTAAATAAATTACTATCAACTTAATTATGGAATACATTGATAAGGCAAAATTAATATATGAAGATAGATTTGGTATAGAAAGTAAAATTCTTTCATTAAATAAGCTTATGAATGTTATAATAGTAGAATTTGGAGGAAACGTAATTCATAGTTGTTGTAGTGTAGACTATTTTGAAGACTTTGCTTTATTATTAGAGGAGCTCAGTGGCTTTCCTCATATTGTTTTTTCAGTTGAAAATTTATCAGATAGATTTAAAGTTAAAATTGGAATAATAGATTTTATTGAAGAATTAAAGAAAATAATAGAGAAATGCAAAGATATTGTAGAAAAAAGGATTAAAGAATTTGAAAATATTGGTACTGATGAAGATCTAATTTTTAAAGAGCTTTGTTTTTGTATTTTAACAGCAAATTTTTCTGCAGAAAAAGGAATTATAATACAAAATACTATCAATAATGGTTTTATTAATCTTTCAAAAGAAGAACTTTATAATGAATTAATAAAATTAGGATATAGATATCCAAATAGATCAGAATATGTTATTGAGGCTAGAAAATACTATGGAAATTTATTAAAAATAATTAAGAGCTTTTCAAATACAAAATCATTAAGAGAATGGTTAGTTAAAAATATAAAAGGTATTGGCTATAAAGAAGCAAGTCATTTTTTAAGAAATATAGGTTTTAAAGATGTAGCAATAATAGATCGTCATATTCTTAGATTTCTTAAAAATAAAGGATTAATAATAGAAGATTTCAAGAATTTAACAAGAAAAAGATATTCAGAAATTGAAAATTTGCTTTCTGGTATTGCAGATAAATTAAATAAAACATTAGCAGAATTAGATCTTTATATTTGGTACTTAATGACTGGAAAAATTTTGAAATAATTTTTATAATGAATTTATCAATATCATCATTTTTTCTTTTGTATCTCTAATTTTCTTCTCTAAATTATTAACTATATCTTTATTTTTCTCTAGTATTTCCATTCCCTTATTTATCATTCTTTCATTTTCTTCAATAGAAGGTCCTCCTATGGTCTTTCTTATATTTACATTGTACTCTGGATTAATTGCTTTTTTAACTAATTCTATTTCTACATTTTTACCTATTTTACTACTTATTATTTCGGCTATTCTTTTCTCTCCTACTTCAGAAAAAGACAATGGATATATTTCTCTTATAATTTCTCCAATTATGTAATGTGCTTTTCTAAATGCTATATTATAATTTCTCACCAACGTATCTGCTAATTCTGTTGCTACTGAATATCCTTTTTCTACAGATTCTCTTAATCTTTTTTCATTAAAAATAATTTTATCTATTAGATCCGACATAATTCTTAATGATTTTTTAGACATTTCACAAGTATTCCATAGATGTGGAGTAAGTTCTTGCATATCTAAATTATAAGCAAGAGGAAGTCCTTTCATTATGGTAAATACTGAAATCATATCTCCAATAACATCTCCACATTTCGCTCTTATTATTTCTGCTGTAACTGGATTCTTTTTTTGAGGCATAATACTACTTGTTGATGAGTGCTCATCTGGCAATTCTATATAGTTAAATTCGCTTGAAGCCCATATTATAATTTCTTCAGCAATTCTACTCAAATCAATCATCATTATTGCTAAGGATGAAATAGTTTCAAGAATAAAATCTCTTGTGGATACTGCATCTAAGGTATTTTCTATTATATCATCAAATCCTAAGTATTCTGCAAGTTTTTTCCTATTTATAGGATAACCAGTTCCAGCTAAAGCAGCTGCTCCCATAGGAGATAAATTAACTCTTTTATAACAAGAAATAAGACGCTCAAAATGTCTATTAAACATATAGAAATATGCCATTAAATAATGAGAAATAGTAGTAGGTTGAGCATGTTGAAGATGAGTAAATCCTGGCATTATAGAATTTTTATAATTAATACTCTTATTAATTAAACATTCTTGTAATCTTATTAACTCCTTACAAATATCTATTATAAACCTACGTAATCTCATTCGTAAGGCTGTAGCTACTTGATCATTTCTACTTTTTCCAGTATGTATTTTTCCTCCTATCTCCTCTCCTAATTTTTCTATTATTTTACTTTCAATTACCATATGTATATCTTCCATTTCAGGTGGAATATTATCAATCTTCATTTCTTTTAATACATTAGCAATGGCTCTTGCTTCTTCTTTTTTTATTATTCCTACATCTAATAAACAAAGTAAATATGCAATATTAATCTCTATTACTTCATCTACAATGTAATTATCATGACGATAAGATGATATAAATTCAATAATATCTTTTGATTTTATTTCTGATAACCTTCCTCCTCTTACTATTTTCAATCTTCACACCTTTTCATCTTATTCCTTGAGAAAACTGTTTGTAATCCCCACAATGATACAAAACCTTTTGATAATGTTTGATCAAATGTTGATATAGACTCATATGTTGCTGTTTTTATATCATAAATTGAATATGGTGATTGTCTTCCTACAACCATAATTGATCCCTTATATAGCTTAATACGAACAGTACCTTCAACTCTTTCATTTACTTTATTTATAAATGCATCAAGATCATAACGTAAGGGATCTTCCCATAATCCAGCATAAACAAGAAAAGCCCATTCATTATCAACAATTCTCTTAAAATTGAGTTCTCTTCTATTTAGTACTAGCTTTTCCAAATCCTTATGAGCTTCTATTATTGTAATTGCTGCTGGGCATTCATAAGTTTCTCTAGATTTTATTCCTACTATTCTATCTTCAATATGATCTATTCTTCCTACACCATGGCTACCTGCAATTTCATTTAAATAATTTATTAATGATAAAGAGTCCATGAGTTTTCCATCAACTTTTATAGGAATTCCATCTTTAAATTCAATTTCAATTATTTTAGGCTCATTTGGTGCTTTTTCTGGTGAAACTGTCCATTCCCATACATCTTCTTCTGGTATATTCCAGGGATCTTCTAATGGTCCTCCTTCTATAGATCTTCCCCATAAATTTTGATCTACACTATATTTTTTTGATATCCTTGAAATAGGGATATTATGTTTTTCTGCATATTTCAATTCCTGATCTCTACTCATTCCCCAATCTCTAGTAGGTGCAAATATTTTAAGAGAAGGATCTAAAGCTCTTACTGTAATCTCTATTCTTAATTGATCATTTCCTTTTCCAGTACATCCATGCGCCACTGCCTCAGCTCCTTCTTTATGTGCAATTTCTACTAATTTCTTTGCTATTAATGGTCTACCAAGTGCAGTAGATAATGGATACTTTTCTTCATACATAGCATTTGCTTTTATTGCAGGAAAAATATAATCCCTTACAAATTCCTCTTTTGCATCAATAGTATAATGCTTAATAGCTCCTATTTTATATGCTCTTTCTTCTATATTTTTAAAATCTTCTTTTTGTCCAATATCTAGAGTAAGCGTAATTATTTCAGCATTATATTTCTCATTTAACCATTTTATTGCTACTGAGGTATCTAAACCACCTGAATAAGCTAGAACTATTTTCATAATTATTGAAAAGGATTTCTTATTATATATTTTTTCTTATTATATATTTTTTATGATTGATTTTTAGAATTATTCTTAAGATTAATGAAGTAATCTTTATTTAATATACAACCAGGATCTGAAGCAGTATAATCTCCAAAGTATCCATATGCTCTAGCTCTACATCCTCCACATACATATCTATATTCACAAACACCACAATGTTGTTTTAAAATATCCCTATTCCTCAATTCTTTGAATTCTTTTAAATTAATCCATAAATCTTCAATATCATCTTTAAATATATTACCAACAACTAATGGAAGAAATACACAAGGTGTAATATCTCCATTTGGATTCATAGCAATATAAAATCTACCAGCACCACATCCTCCAATAAATTCTGATAGTGATTTTAATTTACCAGGAAGCTCAGGATTATAGAAATGTGTAGGTACAATACTACAAGAAACACCTTCAGTTTGAAGAGCAATTCTAGCAAATTGTGGAGCTGTAGAAAGTACACTCATCTTACTTTTCTTAAGTTTTTCCCAAAGTAATTTCAATAAATCTTCACGCTCATCAGGTGTTAGATCTGTTTCTAATATAGACTTTCCTCTTCCTGTAGGAACAAAATTATACATCATAAACCAATTCACTCCTAAAGACTCACATAAATCTATTATCTCTGGGATTTCATTTAAGTTGTGATGAGTAACTGTAGTAGCAACATTTACAAAAAATCCTTCTTCTACTGCATTTTTTATTCCTTGTACTGTCTTTTCAAATATTCCTTCTATTCCTCTAAAGGAATCATGAGTTTCTGGTTTTGCACCATCTAAGCTTATTTGTAAATATTCTACACCAGATTCTTTTAATTTTTTACAATTTTCTTTTGTAAGTAATATCCCATTTGTAGCAATAGCTACATACAAATCATTATCTTTTGCATATTTTGTAAGCTCATAAATATCCTTGCGAACTAATGGCTCCCCACCTGAAAAAGCTAAAATTATAATCCCCCATTCTGCTAGTTTACTTATACATTTTTTAGCCTCTTCGGTATTAACTTCATAATAACCTGGTATGCCTGCATCTGCATAACAATGTTTACATCTTAAATTACATCTATATGTTATATTCCAGACAACTTGAAATGGTGCCCCTGGTGTAAATGGTCTATTAACACCAAAATATGCAATTCCTTTTATTACATTGATTAAACCCCTTCTCCAATATACATCTTTAAATTTTTCTTTTATACTATTTTCATCTACACCAAAAGATTTTCCTCCTATCTCAATTAGATTTGATATTATTTTCTCAGCAAATTTACATTTATTACAAGCTTTTTCTCTTAATCCAAGATATAATTCTAAGGCTACTTCAATTCTTGATTTTCTATCTTTTTCACAATAATTTACAAAACTCTTGATTATACTTCTTATTCCTGGTATTTTGACAAAATTCTCTAATAATTGAATAGTAGAGTCTGTCTTCAAAATCATTCCCCAAAGTATATAGTAAATTAGATAGAAGGATTTATACTAATCGTTTTAACAGTCCACTCTTTTTTAATGTAATTACTATAACAATAGATACTATAACATTAGCTATAATAGATGTAGTAATTGCTGGTATCATTGCTAACCATATTAAAAATATCACATCAATTAAACTTAATGAGGTACTTGTAGATATAAACCTTCCAATTAAAGGATAAGCTATTTCAGGAGAAATTACTGAAGTAACTCCTAATACTAATGCTATCATACCTGATGTAAATATAAAACGAGAAAATTGACCTATAATCACTGCAAACATCGGTCCTATTTTTTTATTTAATAGATTAGTAAAAACTCCCATAATTCCATCACCTATTCCTGCAGCCATTTCTAATAATGCTTGCCCAGTCCAAATCGATACTCCTAACCCCTTAATTATACCAACAATAAAAGTAGAACGAGCATTAAGGATAATAGCTGATATGGAGACAGGTGTAGAGCCTAAATTAGGATTGCCCAATGGAAAAGAAACTCTTATTGCACTCATTATTACTGATAATGCTCCAAATATAGCCATATAAGGGATATTTTTATTCATTTTTTATCGCCATTTCTTTCAATCTGTTTATCATATATGATAATACATAGAATAGATTCTTTTTATTATCAAATTTAATCAAAATTTCCTTCAGTTTTTCTTTAGGAAGTTTTTTCATTCTTTTTGTAATCTTTATCATATTTGGAATTACTCTTACTATATTATCAACAATTGTTATATCTGCTGTTTGAGCAGTTCTTGATAGTGGATTAAGATCAATAGCAATTACAAACTTTCCCATTTTCTTTAATGCTAAAGTTCTATCACCATCCTCTAAAGGTACCAGGACTACATCTGCTGAATATATTCCTTTTGGATCAACTCTTCTTCTTTCACTAAATAATTCTGGTATTATCATACTAGCATTTTCACCTACACCAAGAACTTCATCTGCTCCATGTTTTAAAAGCCATTTTTTAATTGCTTCTTCTCTTTTTCTTGTTCTGAAAAATAAATTAATCTCTAGTGGAGCATTAAGTAATTTTGAAAGTTTAACTATTTCCTTTGGGACTAATGCTGCTGTATTTCCATTTACAGATATAACAGGTCTATTTGCTATTAGCATAGCTGCAATTGCTGCTTTTGTTGCAGCTAATGCAGGTGGTATGGTTTTTTCTCCTATTAAATAATCAAAAGCTTCCCCTCTTCCATGAGCAATTAATCCTGCTTTTGCTACAATATTTCTTCTTTCAGCTTTTATTAGCTTAATTCTTATCTTTAATGATTCTGCTCTTGGATGATTTTTTGGAATTTTAAAATGATAGATCATTAATATGCACCTATCTTTGATAATTTAGATATTATGAAAATTAATCCATTTTTATTGATTAAAACTGGATTTTCTAAATCTTTCAATTCAAATATCTTTTTACAATGATCTTCATCTATAATTCCATAAACAATCCCTTTTTTTATTGAAATGTATGGTAATCCAAGATTTTCATATATTTTAATAATATTAATTATTTCATTATCAATTAGTCCTAAATTTTCCCAAAACTTTCTAGAAATTTTCATGAAATTTTCTATTGTTGGCTCATTTAAGAATTCTTTTTCACAAATTAATCCATACTCATTTATTTTATTAATCTTATGATTAATCATTTTATTTGTATTCATAATTTTAACTGGTGTAGTAACTACTAACCATCCATTAGGATCTGGTAGTCTTATGACTTCTCCAAAAGTAGGAGCTCCTGGTTTTTTTCTAAATTCAAATCCTCCTACTATTTGTGCAATTACATCTCCAAATCCTGTTTTTCTTCTCACCTCTAAAATATGTGCTATGTTATAAGCTTCTTCTTTTTTAATAGGCATTCCTAATGCCTTATTAATTGCTAAAACAAGACCTAATGTAGAAGCTCCACTCATACCATAGCCATAGCCTATAGGTAATAATGATTTTTGTTTAATAATAATTTCTATAGGATTATCTACTAGAAATCCTAATATTGGATGTATGATACTATTATTTTTCTCTTCATTATTCCATAAAAATTTAATCTTCATTTTATTACTCTTCTTAATATCTACATGAGTAATAACTCCTGCCTCTAGACATATTCCTGCACCTGTAGACCCTGTAGTTAAATAATCTTTAGATAAATGAATTCTAAAGAATCCAGTTATATGAGCTGGTACATAGGATTCTCCAATCATCTTCTCCTAGCCTCTAAATAAATATCCAAAATTCTATTTGCAATCTCATGTTTTGAAGAGATTGGAATATGTACTACATTACCTTCTTTATCAACTACATATACTTCATTATAATCTGAATTAAAACCAGTAAATGGATTCGATAAACTATTTGCAACTATGAGATCTGCTTTAGCCTCCTTAAGTTTTTCTAAAGCCCTAGAAATAAGTTCTTCTTTTGATAATCCATATTCTGCTTTGAATCCAATTATAAAAGTATTTTCTGATTTTTCCCTTACAATATTGATTATTTTTGGTAAAGGAGATAGATTTATACTAAATTTATTATTACTTGAAATTTTTCCTTCATATTTATTTTCTACTTTAAAATCTAATGGAGCTGCTGCCATTACAAATAAATCATATTTATTTCTAGAGAGAAGTTCTTCTATAGTTTTTAACATTTCTTCAGTCGTTTCAACATTTATCATTTTGATATTTCTTGGTATAGGAAGGTTTGTAGGTCCAGATACTAAAGTAACATCAGCTCCTCTTAAGTATGCCTCCTTTGCAAAGGCATATCCCATTTTTCCAGAGCTTCCATTTGTTATATATCTTATAGAATCTATATATGATCTAGTTGGACCTGCTGTTACTAATATTGATACTCCCTTGAGATCTTTTTTTGTAAAAATAGAAATTACTTCCTCAATAATTATTTCTATATCAGGGAATTTTGCTTTATCTTCCATAATTTGTGGTTCAATAACTTTTATTCCCATAGAAGTAAGTTTCTTTATATTTTCTAATACTATTGGATTACTATACATGCTGGCATGCATTGCAGGAACAATTAAAATTGGTATACCATAACCCATAGCAGATATTACTAATGAAGTCACAGGGGTATCATCAATTCCTGAGGCTATTTTACTAATAGTATTTGAAGTTGCCGGAGCAACTAATACAAGATCTACATTTTTCCCCAATAATATATGTTCTATTTTACCAGTTAATTCTGTAACAACAGGATTTCCTGTAGCCCATTCCATAAGAGTAGGTGAGATCAACTTTTGAGAAGAAGGTGACATAACAACAAAGACTTCAGCACCATTCCTCATTAATTCACGAGCAAGCTCAGGTGATTTAATAATACCTACACTTCCACATAAACAAAGAGCAATTTTTTTGCCTTCTAATCTTCTACTTTTCTTAAACATTATATCTTTTGATGGGTGTATCATAGTCATGATACATTTTCTCTTTCATATTTATGTATTTTACGTTATTAAAAAATATATTATATATTCTCTATTATTATATACGTAATATACATATTCTACATAGTAAAGAAAATAAATAAGTTCTTTGTCAAATTATTGGGCTTCGGAGCTGTCCCTCCCTAGCGTAAAGTTTATTAA
>QNVI01000046.1 GCA_004348015.1 Thermoproteota archaeon
GAATTCAAAGGAAATGATATTTTAACTACATTTAAATTAAATGATTCTAATTATGCAAATGACTTTTGGTTCTTTAAAGATCATGTAAGATGCATTTTATTACATACAAAGCTTGGAAATACATTTGGTTCTGCATATAAACCTGTAGGAAAAATAACAAAAACTGCAGAAAGAGAGATAGTATCATATTATCGAACTACTTTAACAGAAACATTTACTCAAACTGCTACAACTACTTATTATGGAAGCTATACTTTAATAATTCAAAGTCAAATATCTTATTATGATTGTATTGATCCTGTAAATAATGTATGGAGATGGTATGGGCCATATAATGATGTAGGTGGGTATTATGTTTACTCTTCTACATATGGATGGACTAAAAATATGATGAATGATATAATAAGGCCAAATAGCGATCCTTATGGAAGAAACTATGTGGATGGATCTTATGTTTATCCTGCAGGAATTTTATTAACAATATCTCATTCATTACCATGGAGTTGTTCTGGAAATGGTTGGGTATATTATAGAAGAATTGATAATTCATTAATGAATTTTGAAGGGGGATTGGGAGTAAATATAGTAAGAATGGAATTATGGGAATTGGATCAATTTGGAAATGAAGATAAGGAAAATATTGGAAACAACTTCAAATTCAATAACTTTTGCAATGTTTGGAAATTATAAATTGAAAAGATTCTTTGAAGGAAGAGATAAAGGACAAGTAAGCAATCCTACTACTACAACTATAACTTATACAACAACTATTACAAATCCTCCAACTGTAACATATATTGAAAAAACTAGTGAAATAATATGGATACCTGTAAGAGCTAATGGAAAAACTCAAACCTATGATTTTTATAAGAAAGTAGATCCTCCATATCAGCATATTGAAGTAACTAAACAAATTGCTGATAGTAAAGGAAATGGAATTGCAGATTTAAAACCTGAGCAAACAGCAGATGGATACATTTTGCTACATGCTACTGCTATATTTACAACAGATGATCCTAGTGCAAAAATGTATTTTGAAGTTGATTATAAAGAATGGGCATATATTCCATTATAAGGTGAAATAAAATGAAATCAATTTCAGCATTAGCAATTGTTTCAATCAT
>QNVI01000047.1 GCA_004348015.1 Thermoproteota archaeon
TTGGAATTGTTGTAGTAATAGTTGCAGTTCCTGTTGTTGCATATGTCGTGGTGTAGGTAGTTGGAATATAGCTTGTTAATGTTTGAGTAGTTGATAATGTTTGAGTGAGGGTGGTTGGGATTGTCGTAGTAATAGTTTGAGTAGTTGAATAAGTTGAAGTTTCCGTATAAGTTGTAGGAATGTAGCTTGTCAAAGTTTGAGTTGTTAAATAAGTTGTAGTAATTGTTGTTGGGGAGATGGATGTTTGGGTAGTAGTTAAAGTAGTAGAGACATAACTTGTAGTTGTTATTTCAGTTGGTAAGCTTCCAACCCAAGTTGTTCCTGTAATTGTAAATCCTCCTTCAACAAACTTAATTAAATTCCCAGATGAAGTTTCAACCATTAAGCTTTGTCCATTACTATATGGAGTTTCTGCTTCTATTTTACTATGAGGATTAATAACAATTGGATTGCTTGATAAATCTATAATATTATCATCTGCATAAATTTTCTTTATATAAACAGGTATTTCTCCATCATTTGAAATTATTGCAATTCCTTTATTTCCAGATTTATACCAAAGAATTAATGATAATTTTTCCAATAATCTTGTTTCTTGTTTTGCTAATTCAGAAGTTTCTACTTGAGTTGTTNNTTTTAAATGATAAATNTAGAAATAAGCTACAATGCTTCCAATAACTAAAATTATTATTGCTAAAGCAATAAATGATAATGAAGTGCTTATTCCAGATTTNTCTTTTCTAATTAAACATTTATTCATGGCATCACCTCAACATTTTTAATAACTTCAATTGTTTTTCCATCAGGAGTTGAAGCAGAAGCAATTATTGTAAGCTTCGTTCCAATTGGTTGAGAAAGAATATTTGTTTCAAATTCATAATTTTGAGAAATTTCTAATGTTTTTGATAGAGGATAAGTTTGAATTCCTTTTATGCTAATTGAATTAAGTGTTAATTTTACATTTCCTACATTAGCTATATTTAATTTTATTAATGTTCCTCCTGCCCAAGAAATTGCTCTTGCATCAATTATTTCAATTTTTGGATTATAAGAAAGAGATTTTGAATAAGCATTAAGAAATAATCCTGCTAATGAAAT
>QNVI01000048.1 GCA_004348015.1 Thermoproteota archaeon
TAATAGTAGCAAATGATGGAGAAAATCCTATAAAAATAACAAAAATTTATGTAGATAGTCAAATTATTACAACAAATATTATTATTAATCCAAATGAGAAAAAGCAAATAACTAATATTCCTTATGGAGAAAATTTAATGTTTGAATCTTCTTCTGGAGCAATGATAAAATGCGAAAAACCAAAGCCTACAATAACAGAACCTTGTTATTATAGTGAAACTCAAGGAAGCCAATCTCAAACTCAATCTCAACAATTTTCACAGACTCAACAACAAACTTCTCAAGTATCAAAAACAACATATACTTCAACTATAACTACTAAAATTCCAATTACAACATATTCAATTTATACAACAATAACATCTCCAACATCCACTTCTTATACAACAATTACTTCCACAAGCTATTCAACGACATTAACTCCTACAACTACAATAACTTCTTATTACATAGAACCTACTTATCCATATAGAGTAATTTATTATACCTCTACAATATTTTCAACAATAACAACTCCAAAAACAACAATTACTTCTACATCATCTAAACTTTATAATACTACTATTACTTTCTGTTCTCCTTACACTACTTATAAAACTACAACTTATACCACTACAATTGATCCTATTATAGAGAATGCTTATCCAATATTAGATAATTCTAATGCTTTCTTAATTTCAATACTTCTATTAGCATTCCTTTTTGTTTATTCAATAATTTTCAATCATTATTTAAGGAGGTTATTCTATGAAGAATAAAATAAATAGAAAAAATAAAGGAATAAGCGTATTGCTTTATCCAATAATTGCAATAGTAATGGTAATGTTTTTAATAGCAGGAATATTTGTTTTAATTGGATTAATAAAAGTTGTAGAAAGAGCAGAAAGAAGACAACATATAGAAAAGAATGAAGAAATAAAAGAAAAATTAGAAATTTATCTTTACAATGGAACTATAACAAGAGAACAGGGATGGCAACCTTCAAGCTCTACAAATATTCTAATTGTAAATAATGGA
>QNVI01000049.1 GCA_004348015.1 Thermoproteota archaeon
TGCGAAATAATATTTGCATATTTTCCTTTATGCTCTTCTCTTGGTCCATATACTGAAAATAATCTCAAACCTATAGATTTAACATTATATAAATCATAATATAATTTTGCTAATCTTTCTATAGCATATCTGCATTCAGTATAGTAATCTGTTACATATACTGGCATGTCTTCTTTATATGGTAAAGAATTGCCATTGTAAATTGAGCTTGTACTTGCATATACAATTTTACATTGATTTTTCCTAGCATATTCAAAAATTGTTATAGCTTCATTAATTGTTCTCCCAATTAAATAAGGATCTTCTTTATACATTGGAGAAGATGATGGCATTCCTAAGTGAAAAATTCCATCGATTCTTTCAGAAATTTCAGATACTTTTGATGATGATCCTTTTATGAATGTTGCTTCCTTAGGAACATTATTTTCTACTCCTAAGCTCAAATCATCAATAATAGTTACATCAAAACCTCTTTTAATCAGCTCTTCAGCTAAATGACTTCCTATAAATCCAGCTCCTCCAGTAACAATAAATTTCATAAAGATATTATTAATAAAAAAATATAAAAATTATTTTATCAGTCCATTTTCCTTTAGTACTTCTGAAACTCTTAATCCTGGCTTAACATTAATAGTTGATATTCCAAATTCTTTTAATATTGTTAGAGCACCAGGTCCAAGTTCACTTGAAATAACTATTTCTACATTCATATCTGACAATTTCTTTGCTATTACTGGTCCTCTACCATGAGTCATAGATCCAGCTGGATTATCTATGATTTTTATATCTTTTATATTTCCATCTTCAATATCAATTATTGTGAAAGTTTTTGAATATCCAAATGTATTAGAAATAATATCATCAAGTCCTTTATTATTTAATGTGGCTATTGCAATTCTCTTTATTGTCATTTTTACTTTTTCTCCATTATCTTTTTAAGCTCATCCATTCTATTTTTTATTTCTTTAATTTCATCTTCTAATCGTTTATATTCTTCCTCTAATAATTTGTATTCTTCACTAGGATTTAAAACTGGTTCTGGATATGTTAATGCCCATGGAGGAGGCCATGGATGTCTTGGGCACCACCATCCCTTATACCAATATCTACTCCATATTCTCCATCTATATCCCATATTCCCACCATTTTGTGAAATTTCACAAAATATTAAGTAGAAATCTATATATAAATTTTGTGATATATCATAAAATATGTGCTATCGTTGGTGTATGAGAAAAAGGTATGGTATGATTGGTAGAAAACCAATACCATTAAAAGTATCAATAGAACCATTAGTAGAAAAATTTAATCCAGTTCCACAAGTTAATAAAGAGCCAATTTATTTGGATGTTGTAGAATTAGAAGCCTTAAAGCTTATAGATTTAGAAAATTTAACATTTGAAGAAGCTGGATTGAGAATGAATACCTCTAGAAATACTATTTGGAGAATAGTTAAATCTGCAAGAGAAAAAATAGTTAGAGCATTAATTGAAGGTAGAGAAATAATAATACAGAAGTAGTAATTATTAGCTTTTTAAGCTCATTTGTGATATAAAGATCAATAACAAGTAAATATTCTAAAAGTAATATAAGTAATAATAAAGATTATACTTGAAATTAAAAATAAATAGGAAAAACCAAATAACTGAACAATAATAGGACTAATAAGNGANCCAANTCCACTACCAATTCTTTCACATGTATTAAATAAACCAACTTTACCTTTTGATAAAATTCCTACAGAAATAGAAATAGCATTAACTAAATAAATAACATATGTAAATCCAGATAATGTTAAAATTACTGTAATAAATAAAATACTATATAATGATGGTTTTATAGTTAAAATGAGAAGAAGAGCAAGAAGAGCTCGAAATAGTATAGCTCTTCTAATACCTACAACCTCACTTATATTTTCTCTTCTCCTTATGAATAGTGCTCCTATAACAATACCAAATGTATTCATAATATAGATTATGTAAACAGTACTTGATGTAATCCTATGGCTTCAGCCATATTATTAATAAAAATTGGCATAAGAGTAAAAAGCATAGTGGTAGATAGGAAAAAGAAAGTAATTCCAAAGAGAAAAGCCATCATGTTTTCTCTTTTTAATTTTCCAACTTCAGATCCACCACTTATAATCTTAGATAATATCATAAATCCCTTACATATGAAATCTGCTGTTCTTTCTATTACAAATCTTCTTCTTTCAATAATTAGAATAGGATCTTCAACTAGGAAAATTGAAGTAAGAAATGCTAAAAATAAAAATCCACTACAAATTAATAATATAAATTTTGAACTAAAACCATAGCTTAAGGCTAAAAATCCAGAAAATAAGCCAATAATAAAACCAGTATTTGTAAAACCTTCATAAAATGCATAAGTTTTTTTCCATTCTTCATAAGGATATAATTCAGCTATAAGTATATTTTTTGATGGTCCATAGGCTATATCAAATATTCCAACCATAATTACATAAAGAATAACTAAAATAATAACTTGATTTGTAAGAGTAAAAAAATAAAGAAATATTGATGAAAATAAAAATGAAATAAGTACAAATATTTTATAACGTCTTATTTTATCACATAAATTTCCCCAAAGAAAAGAAGAAGGAATGGATAAAAACATAGCCATGGCACTCATTATTCCAATCCATATAAGAGATCCAGAAATAAAGAAAATATACAATGGTAAAAATACTGATAGTAATCCAAATGCCATATCATGAAAGAAGAAGCCTATCATCCATTTCATAAGTATAGAAATAAATAAGATTAGAAATAAGATTTTCTACCTTTTTATGAAAATGAATAAAATTGTATATACTATGAATAAATAAATTTAGTATATTTTCAAATTCTATAGTTTATTTATTATTTTTTGATAAGGGTTTATGAGATTTAAATATTCCAATTTTCTTTGGTGGAATAAGTGTTTGTTCTATGAGATTCCCATATTTCTTATAGAACCAATTTTTTATAATTTCAGCTAAAATTATATATGTAATGAGGATTATAGCTAAGGCAATATAGAATGTTGCTGGGGGTCTTACAAACTCAAAAATCTCTCCTAGTGGAGTATAAGGAAGTACTAAGGCAAATATTACTATTGCTATACTACTTAGCAATAAAAGCTTACTTGGCTTGCTTTTCCAGAAAGGAGATTTTCTCGTTCTTATAACAAATATAACAAGAGTTTGTGAAGTTAATGATTCAATAAACCAAGCAGTTTGGAAAAGTGATTCATATGCATTAAATATGAAGAGCATTATAAAGAATGTTAAGAAATCAAAAAGAGAACTAACAGGACCCAAAAATATCATAAAACGTCTGATAAATCGTATATCTAAGCGTTTAGGCTTTTCAATATATTCTTGATCAACCTCATCTGTAGGTATTGTTGATTGAGAGAAGTCATAAAGAAGATTATTGAGTAGTATTTGTGTAGGCAACATAGGTAGAAAAGGTAAAAATAATGATGCTCCAGCAACACTAAACATATTTCCAAAGTTTGAACTTACACCCATCATAATGTATTTCATAGTATTGCCAAAAGTTTTTCTACCCTCTAAAACTCCATCATGAAGTACTTTTAAGTCATTCTGTAAAAGAATTATATCTGCAGATTCCTTTGCAATATCAACAGCATTATTTACTGAAATACCAACATCTGCATTTTTCAATGAAGGTGCATCATTTATTCCATCTCCTAGAAATCCAACAACATGTCCATTTTTCTTCAAAGCATTTATTATTCTGTCTTTTTGGGATGGTGTAACTCTACAAAATACATTAGCCTCCTCAACAATTCTTGCAAGAGCATCATCATGCATTTGAGCAATCTGACTTCCAGTTACAATTCCTTTTATATCAAAGCCTAAGTGTTCACAAACCTTCCTTGTTACCAATTCATTATCGCCTGTGAGAATTTTTAGTTCAATATTAGCTTTCTTAAGGAGTTGTAAAGCTTCTCTAGCTGTTTCTTTTGGTGGGTCAATAAAGGCTATGAAACCCAAAAATATCATTTCTTTCTCATCATTTACTGTGTAAATAGGTTTAATCTCTTTGAGGCGTTTATAGGCTACAGCTAAAACCCTATAACCTTCACTACTAAGTTCAATATATTTTTGTTCAATTTTCCTACGTATTTCATCAGTAATATCAGCTATTATATCTCCAACCTCATAATAAGTACAAATATTAACAACTTCCTCAGGAGCGCCTTTAGTAATTATAAAGTATTGGTTTTGATTTTCCACTACAACTGATAATCGCTTACGTACAAAATCAAATGGTATTTCATCAATTTTCTGATAATTCTTAACATTTATATCTTTAAAATTTAATATTGCTTCATCTAAAGGACTTTTCAATCCTGTTTGGAAATAGCTATTGAGATATGAATAAAGTAAGACTTTTTCATTTTCATCACCATTAATATCAACATGAAGAATAAGTTTTATTCTATTTTCTGTTAATGTTCCAGTCTTATCACAACATAAAACATCCATATTTCCAAAATTTTGTATGGCTGCTAAGCGTTTCACAATAACACCCTTATTAGCCATTGATATTGCTCCTTTAGAAAGATTTATTGATATTATCATTGGTAAAAGCTCTGGTGTTAATCCTACAGCTAAAGCAACAGAAAAAATAAGTGAATCTAAAATACCTCTCATGAAAAGAGCATTAATGAAAAATACAAATAAGACCAAAATAAAAGTAACTTGCATTATCATATAGCCAAAATTTCGAATACTCCTTTGAAATTCAGTTTCTACTTCTCTTTCTACAAGTCTTTTTGCAATCTTTCCATATTCAGTTAGGCTACCAGTTTTTACAACAACAGCCATTGCTGTTCCGCTTACAACAGAAGTGCCCATGAAAAGATAGTTACGCCATTCTGTTATTGATGGATCAAATGATTTTAATGGTTGAGCTATCTTCTCAACAGGAAAAGACTCGCCAGTTAAAACAGATTGATTTACAAATAAATCCTTAGCAGTTATAACTCTAGCATCTGCAGGTACTATATCGCCTGCTGAAAGATATATAATATCTCCTGGAACTATTTCACTAAGTCTTACTTCTCGTTTAACTCCATCTCTCAAAACAGTTGCTGTTGTTGCTACTCTTTGCTTAAGCATTTCAGCAGCTCTTTCAGCCTTAGACTCTTGATAAAAATCTAGAATAATACTGAATACTACTATGAAGAATATTATTGCTGCATTTGTAGTTTCTCCAAGAATCCCAGAAATTAGTCCGGCTATAAGGAGAATAATAACCAATGGGCTTTTAAAATGAGAAAGAAAACTAATAATAGCTAATCTCTTTTTTTTCTTAACAAGCTCATTATAGCCAAATAACTTAAGACGTTCTTCAACATCCTCAGAAGAAAGCCCATTTAAAGAAGTTTTTAAACGCTTAAGAAGCTCCTCAATAGGAAGAGTTAAAATTTCTTCATTAGTTGGTAAAATCCAGTTATTATTAGTACTTGGATTTTCCAAGCTCTTAACTACCAATAGTCCCACCATCTAACTTTCGAATAATCTCTATGAAGTTGCACTTATATAAAAAATTGCTCTTATATAATGAAAAGTGTTTAAATAAAAATTCATAATTAAGTGTACTATAAAGTGCGAGGGTGGGATTTTAGCACAAATTTACTAGCAAATTTTACTTTATGAGAGGAAACACTTCAGGCTTGGGTTTTAACTCTGCTTGTTATTTGCTCTATTCTTTTTTAGGCTTTCAACTATGTTGTGGGCTTCTTTAAGTACTGTTTCTTGGTCTTTTATGCTTAAGCCCCTTAATATTTAGTCCACGTCTTTATGTATTTGTTTGGCTATTTCGGTGCTATTCATTTTAACCACTCAAAAATTATTTAATTTACAGGATAAACCGGTCTCTGGGAATATGCCTCACTTTAATGCTTGTTCAATGAGATGCCAGGCATCGAGAAACTTAGTGTAGTTCGTTAATTCATTATCAATGTCAACTGTTACTCTCTCATCCCAAACATTTGAGCCTTCAAAGTGGAAGCAGAAGAAATACACGCCTTTCTTCCCCGGATCTTTAACAGTCATTCTCTTTTCAAGTTCTGCGGTTGGAACGATGAGGAACTTGTTTTCGAAACGGCTTATATTATGTTCTCTGACAAGTGGTAGGTAGGTGAGGAAAACGTAAAAATCAACCTTGCCCTTATTTTTAAAGAATTTTGCTTTATTGATTTGATGCCAACTATGTCCAACATGCCCGCTTCTCCATCTGTGGCCCATATAATAACGGGATTCCTTAACCTGGATTCCCACGTGCTTATCATCCTTAACAACCAGCAAATCTAAACCAACATCACGCACCGGGAAATACACTTCACACTTTAGATTATGCATAATTTCTTCTGCCACTATGCATTCGCCAGGCTCCAAGGACCAGATATTTCGGACAGGCATTTTTCCACCTTTAAAGTGTGCATCAGAGTAGAATGACTAATCCCAGAAGGATTAGAAGCCCACCTATAATTATTAGTGCTAACGGAATGAAGTAAGGCGTTATAAGCATTATCAACAAGATTAGAAAGCCACCGATAACCAAAACTGGAATCAACATGAGGAGCCCTATTAGAACGCCGATAAACAGCCAGAAAAACCTTGAAAGAATCACTCTTTTTCTCCCTCTTTTTTAAGGTACTCCCGCAAGGCTGCTTCAACAACCTGCGTCAATTTCAACCCCTTCCTTGCGGCAAACACTTTAACATCTCTCCACAGCTTATCCGCCAACTTAATGGTTGTCTTAATGGTCTTCGCAGTTTCCTCAACAACATCCTCAGCCATTTTTATACCTCAACAGAAAAACAGAAAGACAGCTATATAAATCCTTTACGCCAAGCCTAATCTTCAAGAATACTTTTTGTAGATTAAGACGATTGTTGCAAGCGGTCAATGTCCACTATAAGCAATTTTCTCTGGTTCATAGAAACTGCATGCTTTCATTTTTTTACTCAAACCATTTTTCCTTACTTAATCAACATCATTCTTTCTCCTTATGATTGCTTCTCATAGATAAGAGACTTCTACCTAATGGATACTCGCACTCAAAAAATTAATGGTTTTAGAAGCTCACTTCACAGTTCGATTTACGCTATATGATAGGGTTGTTTCTGTCTTTTATTAACCTTTGTCACATCGTGAACAGCCAAAGGCCGCTTGAAATCGAGCTGTGAAACTTAAAAGAAAAAGTTGAGAGGTTAAAGAAATTAGTTGAAACGCTTGAAAAGATGAAAGCAGAACTCTTAAGAAGTAACGCATTACTCTCCATGTTAAACAAAATTTTAGGAGGCAGAAGGATAAACGTGTCATGCAAAGTTTGCGGCCAGACAATTCCAATTATCCTAGATAAAAAGGAAAACTACGTGAAACTGATAAATCAAGGGTTGGGACTAAATATTTTCTGCTGGAGTTGTCACAGACCGAGTTTGGTTGACGTTCGAGAAATCATCATGAACGTTGGTTGGGCGGTTATTCCATGATTCATACTCGGGTGATAACAAATTCGAGGTTGGTAGTTGTTGCCATTTAAAAATTGAAAACTTTATATCTTGACAATTCTGTTCTTTTGTTAAAATTCAGGAATTCAACAAAATATTACCTTCCTTGAAGTTTTCATGGCGGTACACTTCTTGGTTCAGAGTATCCACGATAGTACTTCAGAAAGTCGAAGAGATATTTATAACTTACCAGTAAATTAGTGCGGGGGGTGGGATTTGAACCCACGAAGGCCTATGCCACAAGGTCCTAAGCCTTGCGCCTTTGACCTGACTTGGCGACCCCCGCTTAAGAAAATATTTAGACTAAATTCTATTTAATCTTTTATTCAAAAAATTAAAAAAGGAGTTTGCATAAATTTATGGCAAGCTCCGGTCGTATAGTCCGGTCAAGTATACTGGCCTTTCGAGCCAGTGACCCGGGTTCAAATCCCGGCCGGAGCATCAATTTTT
>QNVI01000005.1 GCA_004348015.1 Thermoproteota archaeon
TTAATCTTGCTTCTCTATTTTGATATTTATCATATCTTTTATCCCATCCAATTATTTTAAGTTTAAAACCTCCTAAAACCTCAACATAACTATCTTTTACTCTATAACCTTGTGATGGCGTTAGCCACATTCTTAAAGTTTTTATTGTTGGTATTTTCTCTTTTTTCGGATTTCTAAGCCATGATTTAGCAATTGCTATTGCTTCTCTATAACAATCCTGAGCAATTTTAGATGGTAAGTAATACTTCTCCTTGAGAATGCTGTATAGCAGTTTATGGATTTTGCTGAGGCTTAATGCTTTATTCTCGATAACCACCTTAATGGCGTAGTTTAGAGCATATCTGTATCTTTTCATCAAGCTTATTAATTCTCTTTCATATTCAGGCTCAGGGCTAACCCTCATTTTAATGGTCAGGGTTAGCAAACCCTCACAGCCATAAGACATACTTACTCAACTCTGTACTTAGCTATACTAACTTTTCTCAAGCACCTTGGACATGTACCATAGAATGGATTCTTGCCTTTATACTCCCAAATATATCCGCAGTTNNGACACTTCAACTTTACCATAAGACCACTAAGAACTAANTNCNANAAACTANCTAATAAACTTTNCTATTTCATCCCCGCCTTAAAAGGCGAGGTTTTCAGATGTAAAAATTACGATCTAATGGATAATAGGACAAAGAGGATCAGGCATTGATAAATATTTAAATATTGCACTTGCTCTTGCATGACATCCTCCAAGACATGTATTTACATATTTACATTTTCTACATTTTTCATTTAATGAATTCACAGATGTTAATTTCCTTGTAAGTTCATGATTAAGATAAGTCTCCCAAACTTCTTTTATGCCATTTTTTATGTTAGTAATTTTCATTTCAATGCTATCACATAACATTACACTACCATCTGGTGCAATATCCATACCTCTTCCTATTAGACAAGGACAAACTGTAGTTCTTTTTGAATCAATAAATTGTGAGGCAAAAGGTGCACACCATACTTCTATATTAAATCCAATTTCATCTGCTTTTTGACTTGCTGATATTATTGCTTCTTTAATTATTTCATATGAAGGTAATATTTCACTATTTGCTCTTCCTATAGGTATTACTGGAATAATAGCTGCTCCAATTGAGCCAATATTTGCAGCTAATTCTACATAATCTGCAACTTCATTATAATTAAACTTATTTAATGTCATAATAGGTCTAATCTTTGCTCCTAATATTTTCAATTGTTTTAATTTCTCTAGTAACATTTCTAAATTCATTCCTCTTATTTTATAGAAAGTTTCTTTTTTTATACCATCAATACTAACTTGAATTTCCACATCATTCTTTACTAGGAATTTTGCTAGATTATAATCCAAAAGAGAAGTATTAGTAACAATACTTAATTCATATCCAAAATTCCTTGCTTCTGATATTAATAGAGGTAAGTCTTTTCTAATTGTAGGTTCTCCACCAGTAAAAGAAATATGTTGGGCATCGATCTCAGTAAATTCTTTAATTATTTTTAATGCTAATTCTGTTGATATCTCATTATCTCCATTAAATCTAGAGGCATAACAATGTAAACATTTTAAATTGCATCTTCCAGTAATAAGCCAGACTACAAGCTCACAATTCTTCATATATAATCACCAACTGAAAGAATAGATTTTATCTAATTTTTAGTCCCTATTTATTAAGCTTTTTATCAATCCTAATATTACATCATATATTGCATGTTTAAATTCTTTCTGGATAAATCCTTTATTACCTACTAAATAATGTTTTAAATAAATCATTCTAGGACTGGTATCTCTTATGATAATAGAAGAACCAAATGCATCTTTAAGACACTCCATAACAGACGAGAGTATTTCTTTTGTAAAGCCATATCTTCTTTTAGTTTCTAGTGATAATACTTCAGCAATTGCTGGATCAACAAAGGAAATTTTCTCTATAGCTTCTAATATGATAGAATTTATTTTTAATTCTATATCCCAAATATCAATTATACCTTCATCATTCTTAAATATACTAGAATAAAAAAGATTGGATATTCTTTCACATGCCTCATAGATAGCCTTCTCTACCTCAAGTTTTGTAAATGAACCTTTTCTTAAAGAACGAATTCTTGTCAAGTTCAGACCTCAATCAATTTAAATTTTGAAAAACACACTGAAAAACTTTACTAGAATATTAAGAAAGAAATATTTTATTTTAATAACTTTTCTAAATTATCCTTTATTGCTATTACAAACTCATCTGTAGTAACAATCTTATTTATAGGTGGTTCTGCTATATTAGCTACATCTTTTGTCATTATTCTATCTATTTCTATGGTCATTTTAACAGCTTTTTCAAGATTATTAGCAAAATCAATGAGGTCATTAATACCATCAATTTCTCCTCTTCTTCTTAATGCACTAGTCCAAGCAAATATAATAGCTGTTGGATTTGTTGATGTTTTTTCACCCTTTAAGAATTTGTAGTAATGTTTTTGTACAGTACCATGAGCTGCTTCTGAGAGAAAATCACCATTAGGAGAGTATAATACTGAAGTCATTAAAGCTAAACTTCCCACATATGCAGAAGCAATAAAGTCTGAAAATACATCACCATCAAAATTCTTACAGGCCCAAACAAATCCTCCTTCAGATCTTACAACTCTTGCTATTGCATCATCAATTAAAAAGTAATTATATTTTAATCCTTTATTTTCAAATTTTTCCTTAAATTCTTCTTCATATATTTTATTGAAGATCTCTTTAAATCTTGCATCATAAACCTTTGATATTGTATCTTTTGTTGCAAACCATAAATCTAAATTATTTTCTAAGGCATATCTAAATGATGCTCTTGCAAAACTCTCTATAGAACTATCTAGATTATATATTACTTGAAGTACTCCACTTCCTTTTATTTTTGGAAGATATTCCTCTATTTCATTTCCATTTTGTTTTATAGTAATTTCTATACTTGTTGGATTATTGAATTTCATTCCAATTCCATCATAGATATCTCCAAAAGCATGTCTTGCAATAACAATTGGTTTTTTCCAAAATCTTACAGCTGGAATTATATTACTGAAAATTATTGGAGCTCTAAATATTGTTCCATCTAGTATATTTCTTATTGTAGCATTTGGACTTTTCCATTCTTTTTTTAGATTATATTCCTTAACTCTTTCAGCATTTGGTGTTATAGTAGCACATTTTACACCAATTTTCCACTTTTTAATAGCTTCAGCTGCTCTTATTGTTATCATATCATTTGTTTCATCTCTTTTCTTAATATGTAAATCATAGTATTCAACTTTTAAATCAACATAAGGTAGTATTAGATATTCTTTAACTAAATGCCACATTACTCTAGCCATTTCATCTCCATCAATCTCAACTATAGGCTTATCCATTACTATTTTTTTAAACAAAATCTCACCTTAGCTTAGTTTTTTATTTATAATCCTCCTATATATTTTTGAGTGAAAATGCCAAGAAGAATTATAAAAAGAAAAAGAAAAAGTGGAAAAATGTTTTTTGAAGCTGAGAAGGTATCAAGTAACATGAGTTTAAAGGATATTATGGATATAGTATTCACTAATTCTGAATCATATAAAGAAATAGCAATAATATTGCTAGAATGGATTAAGAATAAAAGTAATGAAGAAAAACGTGGAAAAATAAAATGGGTTACTACAAGTGAATTATCTAATTATATAAACGAAAGATTATTAAAAAGAAGAAGAAGTGCAGCTTATAATGTTATAAAGAATTATTTGATACCATTAGGTTTTCTAGAATATAGACCCTCAGAATCTAAATATGTATTAAGTAGGGATTTTGCTGGAGCTCTTAAGAGATTAGCAGAAGCATATATTAAGTGGATGGAGTAAAGTTTATTCATGTCAAAAAATCCAAAATGGACAGGAATAGGCTCAAAGTTTTCTCATTTTACTTCTGTTCATCCATGTTTTGGTGTAAAAGCACATTATAGAGTAGCAAGAATTCATCTTCCAGTAGCACCTAAATGTAATATACAATGTAATTATTGTAAAAGAGATATTAATAAATGTGAATGGAGACCTGGTGTTGCTTCTTGCATAACAGATGTAAATGAAGCTATAAATAGACTAGAAGCTGAAATAAAAAGTAATAAGGATTTAAAAGTTGTTGGCATAGCAGGTCCTGGAGAAAGTCTATATAATAAGGAAACTTTTGAAGTCCTTTCAATAATAAAGGAAAGATGGAATTGGCTTATAAGATGTATTTCAACTAATGGATTACTTGTTGAAGATAAAGCTAATGAATTGGAAAACTTAGAAATTGGTACTGTTACAATAACTATAAATGCCATAGATCCAGAAGTTGGAGCAAAAATATATGAATGGGTATTTTATGAAGGAAAAATTCTAAGAGGAATAGAAGCTTCAAAATTATTAATTGAAAAACAATTAAGAGGAATAGAGGAATTAGTAAAAAGAGGAATCGTTGTAAGAATAAATACTGTACTAATTCCAGAAATAAATTCAAATGAAATAGAGAATATTGCTAGAGAATGTAGAGATAGAGGAGCAAGTCTTATGAACATAATACCATTAATACCCATATATAAATTTGAAAATTTGAGAAGACCTACATGTGATGAATTGAAAAAAGCAAGAGATCTTGCAGAAAAATACTTACCTCAATTCAGATTATGTAAACAATGTAGAGCAGATGCTATTGGAATACCAGGGAAGGAAAAAATATCAACATATTTTCATGGTTGATTTATAATCGAATTAATATCACTGCTATTGATATATCTTATTTCTCCTTTATATTTTACCTTAATTTTTGTATATTGTGGTAATATTATTGAAAAATCCTTTGTTATTGGTAATTCTAATTCTCTAGGAGTCAATTGAAGATCTATTATATCACCATTTGAAGGTATTATAATTTCATTAACGTGTTGTTTTATATTTTCAGCAATAGAATTTAAACTATTATAATCACCATGAATTAATATAAGTTTTTCTGGTTTCATTCTTGCTATGTAATTACATAATTCACTATGCATAGCATGTGATGAAATATCAAAGTGCTTAACCTCACAATTAACTTTTACATCAACTTCTTCATTACTTATCATATCTTTTAATTTAAATTCACGAATATTATTTATTAAATCATAACCAATAGTACCACTTTCCATATGACCTAAAATAGTAATTAAATTATTTTCAATGGGAGCAATACGTATCATGTGCCAAACACTCCATCCTCCTCTTAACATACCAGAAGGTGCTATTATTATACATGGTTCATTTTTAGAATAAATTTCCTTTCTTTCAGCTAGGCTTTTAAATTGTTTTAAAGCTTCCCATCTAAATGGATTGACATTATTGAAAATAAATGCTCGTCTTATATTATCAGCCATATAAATCATAAATTGTTCGTAAACATCTAAAGCATCTAAAGACATTCCTTCCAAATATACATCAACATTTGGTAATTTATTCCAATTATCCTTTAAAATTTTTAAAATTTCTTGAGTTTTTCCTACCGCAAATACAGGTATCAATATTTTTCCTTTTCTTTCAAGTGTAGTTTTAATACATTCTATAAATTCTTTTGATATTTCTTCTTTACTTTTCCTATTTTTTCCACCATAAGTTCCTTCACATATTAAGATATTAGGATAAGCAATATCATCAGTTCTCCAATATCTTAAATGATTAGATGAAGTTCCTAAATCTCCAGTATAGACAATCCTAAAATCATTATATGAAATTTCTATCATTGATGAGCCTAATATATGACCTGCATTATGAAAATTAATAGAAATTGAATCCAATTTATAAAGCTCATGATATGTCAGAGTTTCTGTTAATTTTGCAAGTGTGATATTCATTTCCTTTGAAGACCATAATCTTTCTTCTTGTGACCATTCTCTTTCCATTATTGAAAGTTCATCTTGCCATAAAAGTTTTAAAAGAGCTAAAGTTGGAAGTGTCATAAAGACTTTATTTTTAAAACCATTTCTTACAAGATTTGGAATTGCTCCTGTATGATCTAAATGTGCATGAGATACAAAAATTGCATTAATACTATTAACATCAGGTATTATAGGAAGTGCAGATAATCCTTTTGATCTAGGAGAAATTCCACAATCTAAAAGAAAATGATAATTGTCAATATCTAATTGATAACAAGATCTCCCTACTTCTCTTCCTCCACCTAATACCCTAAATCTAATCATCCCTAATTATAGAGGATTAACTTAATATAAACTTTCTGTAGTTTTATTTTCTGATATGATTAAAGCTATAGCATTAGATATAGACGGGACTATAGCTGATAATAATAGTATGCTTAGTATAGAAGCTATAAGTAGTATAAGAAAATTAGAAGAAAATAAAATAAAAGTGATATTAAGTTCAGGAAATGCATTATGTGTTGTTAAGACCCTTTCAAAATATATTGGATGTAGTGGTCCTACAATTGCAGAAAATGGTGCTGTTGTGGAATATAATGCAAAAATAAGAATAATAGGAAGAAAAGGAATAGGAAGGAGAGCAGTTGAAGAACTGAAAAAAGTATATCCTAATGAAATAAAGGAATCTTGGTCTAATGCTTTTAGATTTGTAGATGCAGCAATAAGAAGAACATTAGATATCGAAAAAGTAGAAAGAATTATTAAAAAAGTTAAAGGAGCTAAAGTTATTGATAGTGGATTTGCATATCATATAACAGATGAAAATGTTGATAAAGGAAAAGGTCTATTATTAGCATTGAAACTAATTGGATTAAAACCTGAAGAAGTTGCAGGTATAGGCGATAGTATAACAGATTTAGAAATGCTAAATATATGTAAATTCAAGGCAACTGTTGCAAATGCTGATCCTAGGATTAAAAAAATTGCTGATTATGTAGCAAGTAAAGAATTTGGACTTGGTTTTGTAGAGATTGCTGAAAAAATCTTAGAGGAAAAAATATGAAAAATAGAAAAGAAATAATGAAGGTTTTTGATAGAATTGCTAATGATTTTAGTGTAAAAAGAAGAAAGATATGGGAAAGTATTAATGAGTTAGCTCCTTTTAATGGTGATATTATACTAGATCTAGGAGCTGGTAGTGGTAGAAATTCAAAATATGTTTTTAGGAAGGGGGCTAAATTAGTTATTGCTGTAGATTTCTCTAAAAAAATGTTAGAAAATTTATTATCAAATTTAGGAAGAGAAGAAAGAGAAAATATTATTCCTATTAGATGTGATGCTATTTATCTACCTTTTCGTTCTTCCATATTTGATAAAATATTATATGTTGCTACATTACATCATATACCCAATAGAGAAATGAGAAAAATGAGTATAAAAGAATGTTATAGAGTTTTAAAAAGAGGAGGTAAAATACTCATAACCACATGGTCATTAATTCAAATGAGATTTTTAAAGAAGATTCCACATATAATATATATGTATTTTAAGGGATATGAATTTGGAGATGTGTATGTTTCATGGGGAAAGGAAAAAAGATTTTATCACTTATTTACTATGAGAGAATTGAAATCCTTAGTAAAAGAATGTGGTTTTAAAATTGAGAAAGCATATGGTGAAAAAGTTAATTCTAAAATTTTCCCAGAGAATTGTGTTATTATAGCCAGGAGAATTGATTATGACTGAAGAAGTTATAAAGGAATTGATAGAATATTTGAAGATTTATAATGATATAAATAAGGTAAAGTATATTTTCTCTCAAAAAATTGGAAGAGTATTAAAAAATATTGAAATACTAAAATATTTAGAAAAGAATGAAGAAGAATTAATAAAAATATTAAGGAGTAAGAAAGTAAGAGGAGCTTCAGGTATATTTACAGTAGCAGTAATGACAAAACCTTCAAAATGTCCAAAAGAAGAGCCTTGTTCATATTGCCCAGGAGGTATCAATTATGGAACACCACAAAGCTATATAGGAAAAGAGCCTGCATTAATGAGGGCTATTCAAAATAATTTTGATCCATATAAACAAGTAATGCAAAGATTATTTCAATATGTTAATATGGGTCATACGCCATCAAAAATACAATTAATAATAATGGGAGGAACTTTTCCTGCTATGGATATTGATTATCAAGAATGGTTTGTAACAAGATGCTTAGAAGCTATGAATGATTTTCCATATTCAAAGCCATATAGATGGACTAGTCTTGAAGAAGCTCAAAGAAAAAATGAGAAAAGTAATATAAGATGTATAGGAATAACAATGGAGACTAGACCTGATTGGTCAAAAGAGATTCATGTAGATAGAATGATAAGACTTGGAGCTACATTAGTAGAAATAGGTGTTCAAACATTAGATGATGAGATTTTGAGAAAAGTAAAAAGAGGATGTACTACAAAAGACACCATAGAGGCAACAAGAATATTAAGAGATAGTGGATTAAAAGTAGGATATCATATGATGCCTGGTCTTCCTGATAGTAATTTTGATAAAGACTTAGAAGATTTAAGAAGAATATTTGAAGATGAAGATTTTAAACCGGACTATTTAAAAATTTATCCTACACTTGTAGTAGAAGGTACGGAATTATATAAAGAATGGCTAGAAGGAAAATATAAACCAATGCAAACTGAAGATGTTATAAATCTCTTAATTAAAGCTCATAAATATTTCCCCAAATGGGTTAGAATTTCGAGGATCCAAAGAGATATCCCTGCCAATATAATAGTAGATGGAGTAAAGAAAAGTAATCTCAGAGAAGAATTTGAAAAAAGGCTTAAGGAAATGGGACTAAAATGTAAATGTATTAGATGTAGAGAAATAGGTCTTTTAAAAATAAAAGAAGGAGAAATTCCTGATATTAATCCAAGTATAAAAATAGAAGAATATAATGCCAGTAAAGGAATTGAATTCTTTATATCAATAGAAGATAAAGACTATTTAATTGGTTTTCTAAGACTAAGAATACCATCTGAATATGCTCATAGAAAAGAAGTAAAAAATGCTGGAGTAATAAGAGAACTTCATATATATGGACCTCAAGTGCCTATTGGTAAAAAATTTGATGATGCATATCAACATAGAGGATATGGAACTATGTTATTGAAAAAAGCAGAGGATATTGTTTTAAATGAATTTAATCTGAAGAATATTGTTGTATTGCCAGGTGTAGGAGTAAGAGATTATTATAGAAAAAGAGGATATAGAAAAATTCTGAATTCTCCTTATATGATCAAAAAACTTTCTTAGAAATGTTTTATAAATATTGAAATTTTTATTTAAAGAATAAATTTTTATACTAGTTAAAAAATTATTTGATGATGAAAATGTTAATTGATGTAGCTGTCTGCGATATATCTGCTATAAGATCTAGATTTATTCTAGATTTAGTTAGTGGAGGGAAGATTACAAGTAAAATAATAATACCAGAGGAAGTAGTCAATAGTATAAGAAAAGATGTAAAAAAAGGTAATTATCTTGTTTTAGAGAATTTTGCAAATTTAAAAAACATAGCAGATCAAGTAGGAGTAACTATTGAAATAAGAAAAGAAGATAGAAAGGTATCAGATGATGAAGAATCTGTATTATATATGGCGATGAGTGATAAATATCCTCTTGTAACTTCAAATGAAAATTTAGCTAAAATTGCAAAAGCAATGGGTATAGAGGTGCTATATGGAAAGGCAACTAAAATTCAAGGAGATCCTATTTTTGTGAAATATTTTAATGAAAATGTTATGTCTGTGCATCTTAAAGAAGGATTAATGCCAAGAGGAAAAATTGGAAAACCAGGTTCTTGGTATCTTCAAACACTGGAAGATAAAATTATGGATATAAATGAATTAGAAAAAATTATTGAAGATATATTTGAAAGAGTAGATGAAGAAGGTTTTATAGAATTAGATAGAGAAAGTTCTAAAATTTTAATGTTAAGAAATTATAGAATAATAATTACATATCCACCATTTTCAGATAGATTAGAACTAACAATTACTAAAAAATTAGTTGATCTAGAAATTGAAGATTATCAATTATCACAAAAACTTATAAAAAGATTAAAAGAAAGAGCAGAAGGTATTTTAATTGCTGGAGCACCTGGTATGGGAAAGACTACTTTTGCTAGAGCTTTGGCTAAATTCTACTTAAGAGAAAATAAGATAATAAAAACAATAGAATCTCCAAGAGATCTTTGTCTTCCTCCTACTGTTACTCAATATTCAAAATCAAAAGTATCATCAGAAGAACTTCATGATGTTTTATTATTAAGTAGACCAGATTATACTTTCTTTGATGAAATGAGAGATACTGAAGATTTTAAGATATTTACAGATTTAAGATTAGCAGGTGTTGGAATGGTAGGAGTTGTACATGCAGCATCACCAATAGATGCCATACAGAGATTTATTGGTAGAGTAGAGTTAGGAATGATTCCTTCAATAATAGACACTGTAATATTCATAAATAAAGGCGCTGTAGAAAAAGTTTATGAGCTTGAGGCAAAAGTTAAAATACCTCATGGTCTTACAGAATCAGACCTCACAAGACCAGTATTACAAGTAAGAGATTTTGAGACAAAAGAAGTAGAATATGAAATTTATGTATTTGGAGAAAGAACATTTGTAATACCTTTAAAGGCAAAGAAAGAAGAAAGCATGATAGAATCTATAATACTAAAATTATTGGAAAGATATCTACCAATAGAAGAAGTAACATTAGAGACAAATGATAAAGGTGTTATAGTAAATATACCTTCAAATAGAATGAATTATATTGCAAAAAGATGTAGAAGAAAAATACAAAAATTAGAAGAAAAAACAGGAGTAAGAATAACATTGAAAGCTATATAATCGGTGCCTTAATTGAGAATAATGAAAAAAGCGCTCAGTAATATATTTTCTGAAGAAGAATTAAAAAAAGCTATTACAGGTATTGATATAATTGGAGATATTGCAATTATAAAAATACCAAGAGAATGGGAAGATAAAAAATACGATATAGGTAGGGCATTATTATCTAACTTAAGTGGAGTAAAAGGAGTTTTTAGACAAATAAGTCCTGCAAATGGTGAATATAAAGTAAGAGGAATAGAGTGGCTTGCTGGAAAAAAAGATACAATAACAATTCATAAAGAACATAATTGTTTATTTAAAGTAGATATATCAAAAGTATTCTTTTCTCCTCGTTTATCTTTTGAAAGATTGAGGATTGCTAAATTAGTAAAGAAAGGAGAAGTTGTAGTTAATATGTTTGCAGGTATTGGTACTTTTTCAATTTTAATTGCAAAAAATGGTGCACAAAAAGTATTCTCTATAGATAAGAATCCACATGCTTTTGAATTGATGTGTGAAAATATTATTTTAAATAAAGTGTCGGAAATTGTTGTACCTATATTAGGAGATGCAAAAGATATTGTAAAAGATTTAAAAGGAATTGCTGATAGAGTATTATTACCATTTCCAGATTTAGCAATAGAATATTTACCATATGCTATGAATTGTTTAAAAGAAAAAGGTTGGCTACATGTATATTTACATCAAAAAGCTAATAATAGAAGAGAGGCTATTGAAAAAGCTAAAAATCTCTTAAAAGATTACAATATTGTAAATGGAAGAGTTGTAAGAAGTGTTGGAAGAAAAATATATCAAGTTGTATTAGATATAAAGGTAGAAAGAAATGCTAAAAATTCTTGAGGAATGGTTTAATAATATTGATAGTGCAATAGTTGCTTATTCTGGAGGAGTAGACAGTACCTTAGTAGCATATGTAGCAAAGAAAGTTTTAAAAAATAGAATGTTAGCAATTACGATTAAGACTCCATTTGTAAAAAATAAAGAAATAGAATATGCAAAAAATAAAGCAAATTCCCTTGGAATAAATCATAGAATTTTAGAGATTAATCTTCCTGAAATTATTATGGAAAATCCATATGATAGATGTTATATATGTAAGAAACATATAATTAATGAATTGAAAAAAATTGCTAAAGAGTTTGGATATAATTCTATTATCGATGGTACAAATTATGATGATATTAAAGAAAATAGATTAGGAATAAGAGCAATTATAGAAGAAAATGTAAAAAGTCCACTATTGGAATTAAAATTTGGAAAAAAAGAAATAATAGGATTATCAAAAGAAATTGGACTAGATTATGAAAAACCAAGTAGTCCATGTTTAATAACAAGATTTCCTTATGGATATAAAATAAGAAAAGAAGATATAGATATGGTAATAAAAGCAGAAGAAATCCTAGAAAAAGAAGGATTCAAGATTATAAGAGTTAGACATTTTAAAAATATTGCAAAAATAGAAGTTGGAAGAGAAGAAATTTCAAAGTTCTTACAAGAAGGTTTGAGAGAGAGAATATTAAAAGAATTCAAAGATATAGGATATAAAATAGTAACATTAGATTTGGAAGGCTACGTAAGTGGAAAAATGGACTTTAATACTGAATATCTAAATCACCTTTATCCGACCAAATAAATTTTGGCCTTTTTCTATTCTTATGAAGATCCTTTTGAAATACATATCCTACTATAAGAGGAAGAGCAATAGTAGCTTCTGAGTATACTACAGCTCTTCTAGCTTTTTCTGAAATTTTTCCCCATGATTTTGCTTCATCAAGTGTACTTCCACTTAATCCTCCCCAATGTGGTGGTTCTGTTGTTATTTGAAATGCATAATAATGTCCTTTTGTATATTTTAACATTACAGAAGCATCATTAATATAATTTTTAGGAACGCCCCCTCCAATATAAATAGCTCCAGTTTTCTTTGATTTTAATATTATTTGTGCAATTTCGTAGTTATCCTTCATAACATCAATATGAAATGTTTTTACATTATTTTCCTTTGCCCATCTGTAATATCCTGCTAATGCTATACCTATAGAACTATCTGCTATAGCAGGACAAAAAATAGGAATATTGTAATGATATGCATTAAATAATATTGAGTTTTCATCTTTTATTGTAGAACCAAGTAAATAAAGAAATTCTCTTGTAGAATATTCTCTTGGCTCAAGAGTTTTACAAAATTCTGCAATCTTTTCATCACATTCTACAAAACCAATCTCATCTACATAAGCATCATATATTCTATTTATATAAAGAGAGTGAAGTTCTTCATCAGATACATCAAAATAACCTTTATAATGATGATATCCTTGAGCTAAATAATAATCTTGATATAGTATAGCACCTGTAGAAACTATAACATCAACAATACCTTTTGATATCATATCGCTTATTACTTTTCTTAATCCGCCAGCAATTAATGCTCCTGAAAGACCAATAAAGATAGTTGGATTGTCTTCGTCTAAAAGCATATTTTCATATACCATTGCACATTCTGCAAGACTTCTAGATTGAATTCCACAATCCTTCCAAGCTTCTACTAAATCTTTAATTGTTATAACTTTATCCAAATCTAATTGAATTATTCTATTCTTTAGTATACTTTTTCTTTTATTTTCTTTTTCAGATGTAATATCAATTTCTTTGAATTTTTCATGAAAGATTTTCATTTGTTATTTTCTTTTTTTCACTCTACTATATAAAAATTATTATGTTTTCTATCTGCTAATTAGAGTTTCAATACTTTTTATTACTTTTTCAGCTTCTATAGATTCTACGCTTTGAGCAGAAGCTATAATATCATTTATATTTTCTGATAAGAACTTATCTATATCTTCTTTTATTGTAATTTTTCTTTTGTTTATTATTAATGGTGATGGTTCTAATAGAGCACCATGTATTATTCCTAATTCTCCATTTATCATAGTTAAAACTATTTTACCAATATCTTTATCATTTAATTTTATTCTATAAATATGATCACCAAAAATTGTTGTAGAAATTTTTTCAATAACATAATTAGGGATTAATAATTTTTCAATTTCAGGAATTATTTCGCTAATTATACCAGAAACATCTTGCTTTTTAAATATCTCTATTTGTAAATTTTCATATTTCCATTTTATTTTATTATTTTCAATATTATATTCGATTCTTATTCTTACAACATCACCTTTATCAAGTTTAAGTTTTTCTACAAGAATATGATATAATATTCTATTTAGTTCTGCAATAGCTCTTGCAACTTCCTGAGATGGTATTTCTCCTTTTTTTATATTATCTTTTAATTGTGCAAAAAGTGTTTTTCTAATTTTATCTGCATAAGCTCCAGTTATAACTAAACCTGTGGTTAATTGACTCATCAATATATAAATTAAATTCTTAACTTAAATTTTTTATTATTAGAAAAATTTTAGAGGTATTTAGAATAATAATTTTGTGATAATATATGTTATCAATAAGAGTAACAGCACCAGCCACAATAGCTAATTTAGGACCAGGATTTGATTTAATAGGCATGGCTTTAGATAAACCAAGAGATATTGTAGAAGTATTTTTAGAAGAAAAAGGAGAAGATGAAGTAAAAGTCTCAGGTTTACAAGCTAGTGATATTCCTTTAGATCCAAATAAGAATTCTGCTATGGTAGCTGCTAAAGCTGTACTAAAAAAAGTAAAAAAAGAAAATTTTAAAATAAAAATGAATCTTATAAAAGAGATACCTCCAAGAAGAGGATTAGGAAGTTCTGGTGCATCATCTATAGCTGGAGCTTATGCAGTTAATTGTATACTAGGAAATCCTTTAAAATCAGAAGAATTGCTTGAATGTGCCATGGAAGGAGAAAAAGTTGCTTGTGGTTCTCCTCATATAGACAATATTGCTCCTGCATTATTTGGAGGAATTACTTTTATATCCTCATTTAATCCTATAAGAATAATAAGATTAGAACCAATAAAGAATGCTGAAATTCTTGTTTTAAGTCCAAAAATAGAAATTGGAATTGAAAAAACAAAAATAGCAAGAGAAATTCTACCAAAAGAAGTTATGCTGAAGACTATGGTAAATCAAATACAATCATTTGGTAATTTAATCATAGGATTAATGAAAAAAGATTTAAATCTTATTGGGTTAGGAATTTCAGGAGATCATGTGATAGAGCCTGCTAGAGCTAAATTAATACCAAGATTTTATGATTTAAAAAATAGAGCCTTGGAAAATGGAGCTTATGGATTTTCTATAAGTGGTGCTGGACCATCAGTTTTTGCATTAGTTCCAAAGGGAGAAGGAAAAAGAATTGGAGAAATTTTATATTCAATTCTAAGAGAGAATGGAATATTATCAGAATATTCCATTCATGAAAATTCTGAGGACGGTGTAAAAATTGTCTCCTAAGCTCAAATGTATAAATTGTGGTGCAGAATATAGAGATGATGAAATTGTATATGTATGTAGAAAATGTAATTCCTTACTTGATGTAGTAATGGAAATACCAAAAGTTTCTCTTAATGAATTTAAGAAAAGAGAATTTGGCATATGGCGTTATAGAGAATTCCTACCAATAGAGGAAGGATGTGAAATTATAACTTTAAAAGAAGGAGGGACTCCATTATATGAATGTGATAAATTAGCTAAATGGGTTGGTGTAAAGAAATTATATATAAAGTATGAAGGAATGAATCCAACTGGTAGTTTTAAAGATAGAGGAATGAGCGTTGGTGTTACAAAGGCTAAAAGCCTTGGTTTAAAAAGTGTAGCTTGTGCTTCAACAGGTAATACATCAGCTTCTTTAGCAGCTTATGCAGCAAGAGCTGGATTAAAATGCTATGTAATATTACCAGAAAATAAAGTAGCATTAGGAAAACTTGCACAAGCAATGATGCATGGTGCAAAAGTAATGAGTGTAAAAGGGAATTTTGATGAAGCTTTAAGATTAGTAATGGAATTATCATCAAAAATGGGATTATATTTATTGAATAGTGTAAATCCATGGAGATTAGAAGGACAAAAAACATTAGCTTTTGAAGTTATTGAACAATTAGGTCATGTACCTGACATTGTAGCAGTTCCTATGGGGAATTGTGGAAATATTTCAGCAATATGGAAGGGATTTAAGGAATTTTATAAATCAGGTATTATTAATAAATTGCCAAGAATGTTTGGAATACAAGCAGAAGGTGCTGCTCCTGTAGTTAATATGTTAAGAAAGGGATTGAATAGATTAATACCAGTAAGTAATCCTGAAACTATTGCTACTGCTATAAGAATAGGAAATCCTGTAAATTGGCCAAAAGCAGTAATGGCATTAAAGGAATCTAATGGCTTATTTGAAACTGTAAGTGATAATGAAATAATAGAGGCACAACGATTAATAGCAAGTTTAGAAGGAATAGGAGTTGAACCAGCAAGTGCTGCTTCTGTAGCTGGTGTTAGAAAAGCAGTATTAAATAATGTTATAGATAAAGAAAATGAAGTTGTATGTATAGGTACTGGTCATTTATTAAAAGACCCTGAGGAAGTTATCAAAGTATGTGGTAGACCTATTGAAATACCATCAGACATTAGAGCCATTCTTAATATTCTTTAAAAGTTCTATATTTTCTTGGTGACAATTTCTTCTTCTTTTATCAATTCTAATACCTAATTTTCTAGCATTTTCTATATTTATACCAGCAACTTCTAATTCTAAGAGACTAAAACCTCTTCCTTCTCTTTTTTTCTTTGGTGAATATTTTTTAGATGGTGAGAAGACCATTGGAATATAACTCATATGATTTCACCATAGAGAAATAAAAATAATTAAGGAATATAAGTTTTTTATTTTTTAGATTCTATTATTTCAAATGGTTTAATCATTCTATACAATAAATCTGTTCTTGTTACAATTCCAATAGGTTTTCCCTCATCATCAACAACTATGAGACGTCCTATACTTGACTTTCGCATTTTATTCATGGCCTCAAGTACATCTTCATTTAAATTTATTATAACAGGCTTTCTACTTGCAGCTTCTTTTACAGTTATATCAATTTTTCCTTCGCTTAAACATCTTGCAATATCTGAACTAGTTAATAATCCAATTAATGAATCATTTTCTATTATTGGTGCAGCTCTTATAAATTCTTTATACATAATTGCAGCTGCTTCTTTTATAGACATATCTGCTTTAAGAGTTACAAGTCTTTTTGACATTATATTTTTTACATTCTCTCTTGGAATACTTATTACATTTATAATATCAATAAGTAATTCTTCATGAATTTCATCCCTTCCAATTATTTTTCCTTCAATTACCATTCTACCAAATAATGTTGGCCCAATTATAATTTCTTCACCAAGATTTAATTTAGAGATATCACCAACAGTCTTAATAACAGCTTGACAAAAATCTGGACTATAAACACTTTTAAAGAAAATATCTGTCACTATTATTCCAGTATTTTCTCCATTTTTCTTATAAATTGGAATTTTAAGAATTTTAAGATGTTTAGGAATACTAAAACTTTCATAAGCTTTACTTGTTGGAATATATCCTCCTCTTGGACCTGGAATAGATTCTATTAAACCTAAACTTCTTAATATGGGCATCATATTTCTAATAGTACCTTCACCTTTTCCAATTTTCATGGCAATTTCCTTACTTTTTACAAATGATTTTTTCTGTTCATAAATTTCAATTAATGCTAATATGACTTCTCTTTGAGGAGAAGATAATTGAGCCATTTTAATCTCCTATTATAATTTATAATTATTAAAATAGATAAATTTTATAGAGAAATTTCATGTTAGATCTCCACACACACAAAATAACTCATTTATAGCATTATAAAGCTCTAATAATCCAATATTATTCTTTGCAGAAACCATAATTGTTCTTTTTTTCTTCTCAATTTTCTCTACAATATCATTAATTTCTTCTGCTAATCCAGCTAACATTCCTGTTTCTATTTTAGAAGGAGTTATTTCTTTTAATAAATCACATTTATTTATAATTTCAATAGAAGGAACTCCTAGTCTCAATTCAACAATTATTCCCAATAATTTTAATGTAATGAAATCATTTCTTCTTTTCATAAATGATGGATCTATTATAAATATTGAGGCCTTTCTTCCATTAAGAGATGATGAAATAAGTGGTCCCATTTCTCTGAATAAAAATAATTCCATTTGTCCTGGTGTATCTATAAGTAAGTAATCACAACTTATACTATTTATCTTATCAATAATCTTTGATATATTATTCTCTATGATTTCACTAGCTCTTATTAAAGCACCATTAGGTCCTAATTTTTCATTTAATATTATTTCATTTATATTTACTATTTCTCTTACATCAAAAGAAGGAGTAAATGGTAATATGATTACTCCAGGATCTAAATTAATATATCCTACACTATATCCTTCTTCTTCAAGCCATTTACCAAAGGAATATGTAAGAGTTGTTTTACCTGAGCCAGCAGGACCAATTATGAATAAATTTATCATAGAAAAAAAATAAGAAAAAGAAAAAGAAATTATTTTCTTCTTAAGAAAGGTCCTGTATAAGTTTCTTTAAGTACTTTTTCAGATTGTGGTTTTGTTATAAAGGAGAGAATTATTGCAGTTAAAGTACTTGCTATAAAGCCAGGAACTACTGCATAAACTGCTAATACACCAGGAATTATAATATTCTTTCCCCATATAGTAAAGGATAGTGATGTAGTAATAAAGCCAATTATCATACACCATCTTGCTGCATGCTTATTCATTCTCTTCCAGTATAAACCTCCAATTATTGGCCAGAAGAAACAATTTAACATTAATGCTAATGCAGCCCATATGAACCATGCTAACATTGGTTGTGGTGTTAATGAGAGCCACCATGAGAATATTCCTATTATTAAAATTACCATTCTATTTATCCATTTTATTCCTTTATCTGAAATTGTTGGTCTTATAGCATTCTTAATCACATCATATGAGATATTACTTGCACCAGTTACTAATAGTCTATCAGTAGTAGACATTACTGCAGCTAATACACATGGTAATAAAAGCATGAGAATACCATAAGGCAAGGCTACTTTTGCTATTGTTGGAAATGCCATATCATTCCATGCTACTGTAACACCACCTTCAAGAACTAATGATGAAATATTTAGCTTACCTTGTGCCCATGCAACTCTAGCAGCAATTCCTATAATTGATGTAGATAATATTATTGGAACGCAAAGAACATACATTAGTAAAGGACTCCATTTAGTATATTTAGAATCTTTAAAGCAAAGTACATTATTTACAATATGAGGAGCTACCATTAAGCCTAATGGTACAGTAATACCAAATAATGTTAAATTATAAGCCCAACCAACTAATGGAACATCAGCTGGTCCAAAGGGTTTATCTAAGAATTGAGCAAATAGATAAGTTGATGGTACTCCCCTTATGGTTTGCTGTAATATAGGTACTTGAGAAACTAATTCATTAAGTACAATCCATCCTCCCATCCAACTTATTATTATTGGAGCACTAATGAAAATTACTAAGATCATTAGAATTGATTGTAAAAGTGAAGTCCAGGCTGTTGAAAACATTCCACCAGTCATTACATATCCAATTACTACAATTAAGGCAATAAATGATGCTAAAGAGTATGGAATTCCAAGTATAGCCTCACTTACTATGCCTATAGCAGTATATTGAGCTATTAAGTATGCAAAACATGTAGCTGCTGAAATTATACCTGCAATTATTCTAATAATCTTAGGATCTTCATAACGTATTGCAAGATAATCTTGTATTGTTAGCATTTGGAATTTCTTTCTTAAATTCCATAATTTATAGCCTATTAATATTGTACAGAAGGATATTGCAAATGGTGGACCAATTACTCTTTCCCAAAGATTTGCCCATCCTCCTTGAAAACTAGCACCAGCTACACCTATTATAGTCATTCCACTTGTTACAGAGCCTATCATTAGTAAAACATAAGTCCAGAATCCAAGTCTTCCTGAGGCTGCTACAAAATCTGCTAAAGTTTTTGTTCTTTTAGCACCAAAGTAAGATATTATTCCAATTGCAATAAAGTAAACAACAGTTGCTCCAATAGCTAAAATATCCATTTTTAATCCTCCTCTTCTGGTGATTTCCACTTAAGTGCCCATAATGTTAGTATTAATATCTGAACTATAATGGGAATAATTAAGCAAACAAATGTTATTGGAAGCATTCCTAAGATTCTATCACTACTTGATATTATTTTTATAGCTAACTTAGTAATTAATATAGATAGCATTTAAACCAGCCTCCTTAAATCTAATACTCTTTTTGCCTTTCCATCATTTCTTGGTAAAGTACCAGATGGAACTATTTCTACAATTGTTCTCAATTGTGTAGCATTTTTTATTTCTTCAAATATTTCTTGTTTTAATCTTTCAATTAATGCAGTATTGTTTGCTTTACTATTATTCACTTCTACCTTGACTATTATATCATCAATACCAGATAAGACAATGAGAAAGTTACCATTTGTTTCCTTATGAGATGCAATTATTTTTTCTATGGTAGATGGATATAGGCCTATTCCTCTAATTTTAATCATATCATCAATTCTCCCTTTAATCCAATCTATTTTTATATGTGTTCTTCCACATTCACAAGGACCTTCAATAAATCTTGTAATATCACCTGTTCTATAACGAATTAAAGGCATTGCTTCTCTTGAAAGAGGTGTTATTACTAATTCACCTTCTTCTTCTATATCGACATGCTCTCCAGTCTTTGGATCTATAATTTCAGCTAAGAAGTGATCCTCCCATATATGTAAACCAGATTTAGCTCTACATTCAATTGCAACTCCAGGACCTGTAAGCTCAGCCATACCATAATTATTAAATGCTTCTATTCCAAGGCATTCTTCTATTTTATTTCTTGTTTCTTTTGTCCATGGCTCTGCTCCTAATATGCCTATTCTCAATTTAAGAGATCTCTTAAGATCTTCACGATTTTCTAAAACTTCTATAAAGCGTAATGCAAACGATGGAATGGCATGAAATATTGTAACTCCAAAATCTCTCATTATTTCAAGTTGTTTTTCTGGACTGCCAGAACCAAAAGGAACTACTGTTATACCAAATCTTTCAGCTCCTTGAATTAAGCCTAATCCTCCTGTAAATAATCCTTGTGAAGTAGTATTTTGGAATACATCACCTTTTCTTGCACCTACACAAGCAAATGCTCTTGCCATTAATTCAGACCATATTTTTAAATCCTTTTTTGTATAAAATGTAGCAATAGGTTTATTTGTTGTTCCAGATGATGTATGAATTCTCAGAACTTTCCTTAATGGTACTGCTAAAGCACCATATGGAAAACATCCAATAAGATCTTTCTTTGTTGTAAATGGAAGTTTTTCTAAATCTTCAATGCCATTTATTGAATCTATTTTCATCTGCTTTAGTTTTTCCCTTATAAAAGGAACTTTTTTTGCTCTATTAAAGGCTTCTATTAATTTCTTGTTCTGAATTCTTTTGAGGATATTTGGATCTATTTTTTCTAAGCTTGGTTGGAAGTAAAGTTCATTGGTTGTAAACTAAACTCCTCCTTATGTTTATTTGCAAAGAAATTCACCCCCTATTATTGAAGTACAAACTGTACTCGCTGGAGTATGGAGTTTAGAAGCATTTTTAATAAACTAAATTCCTCCAGCTCACATGTACTCCTCCAGTAGGAGGAAATTAATTATAGCCTATATTTAAGCTTTTCTATTTAAAAAAAAA
>QNVI01000050.1 GCA_004348015.1 Thermoproteota archaeon
CTAGCATCGAATGGGCATAGGCAAATGAAATGTAAATGTGGATACGAAAATGATAGAGACATGACTGCATGTTTAAATATGCTCAGGATGAGGGGAGTCCCGTCCCCCCTGAAAGCAACCTATGAACCCATAGTAGTGAGGTTGAAGGGATGAAAGTTAATGCTAGACCAGAACGGATATAGATTGTTAGAAAATATTAATAAAATCTTTAATAAAGATATATTGGCAATAATAGCAGTAATATCAATGATTTTTCTATTAAGTGGGGGAATTTATACTATATTAAATAAGCCAAGTGCTATAGGAATATATAAATCATTAACCATACAGAGTTTCTTAGAACTTTTTGCCTCAATCATATTATTAACTATAGGTTTTATTGGTCTAATATTTTTAGAAAAATCTATGAGAAAAACTTTCGATATTTCCAGTGCCAAGATAAGATTTTTGGTAGGAATAGCATTATTGACAACATCTATAATATTAATGGAAGTTTTACTATGGCTTAAATTATAAAATTTTCAGAAAGGATAATTCTTTAATTTAAAAAGATAAGCAAATATATTTGATATCAAATGTATTGGAGGAGTTATTATTATTATGAATAATGCTATTTCTAATTCTATTGGATAAAATATTGATGATAATAATAATGCACCAAATATGAAGTCTAATTGATCTAATAATGGAGCGGGTTTACCTCTTGGAATTCCAAGCCTCCTTTTTATAAAAGCTCCTATAAGATCTCCAATTAAAGCTCCAAATGATAATAAAAAACCTCTAAAAGGAGATCCCATTATAATTCCAGTTAATGTACCAAAGAATAATCCCGATATAAAACCTTCAAAAGTTTTTCCATCTCCAAATATCCTTTTTCCATCTATAAAATTTTTTCCAAAATCTATTGGTTTTTTACCTTTAAATATTACAGGTGTAGCATTCGCAATATATGCTGGTAAGATAAATTCAAATGAGTTTATTGCTAATTGATAAATATCTATCATATATCATCAATTCCATTTTCACTAATTCTCACTAGACAACTTATATCCATTTGAGGTTTTATTAATACTACTTTTCTTATGTTTTCTTGCAATCTATCTATTCTAATTATTTTATCACACCAATATGTAAGTATTTGAGATGCTACTGGTATTGGAAACTTCTCCCCAGGACGAATAGTTATATCACTTGTTAATATTGTATACAATCCTTTTTTCATTGAATTATATTTTAATAATGCTAATTCTCTATTTAATTGTTTATTTAACATTATATTTTCATTTTCTCTTCCTTTTAATTCTAATCTATAAAATGATGTTATTGAATCAAAAACTATTAAATTTAGATCTTCAAAAACAAATAATTCTAAATTATCAATAAGATCATCTTGTTCCTTAAAGCTCTTAATATTAATTACTAATATTTTTTCACTTATTTCTGACCATTTATCCCTTGCCATTATCTTTAATCTCATGAGAGAAGCATTTTCACCAGTAAAAATCAATAAAGATTTTCTTCCTTTTAAGGTATTATTTATCATTATTTGAAAGGCTAATGTAGTTCTACCACTTCCTCTTCCTCCATATATTAGGAATAACTCTCCTAATGATATTCCACCTTCAATAAGCCTATCTATATTCTTAGAGCCAGTACTTAGTTTTTCATTCATTAGCTCTCCTCATGATAGAAATATTTCTTTATATAATATTCAATTAAAAATATATAAATACAATCAATAAATAAAATGGAGGTTTAATTTTGAGTTTAAGAGATTTTCTTAAAAATGAAAAAGATGTAATGGAATTTAATGAATCTCTTTCTACTAAATATGAAATCCCATTGATTATGAAGAAGCATGATGGTGGCTCTATATTAATTTTTAATAATATTAAAAATTATAGTGATTTTCGTATAGTAGCTGGAATTTGTGGAACAAGAGAAAAAATATTAAAAAGTATTAATGCTAATAAAAATAATTATTATGAAAAAATAATAAACGCTATAAATAATCCAATTAAACCAAAAATTGAAGAATTTCATTTTGATATTGAAAAAGAAGATCTTACTTGTTTACCAGTATTAACATATTATGAAAGAGATCCTGGACCATACATAACAGCAGGTGTTGTTATAGCAAAACATCCAACAAAAAACTTCCAAAATGCCTCAATACATCGTTTATTAGTATTAGATAAAAAAAGAATGGCAATAAGAATTGTTCCAAGACATTTATATTCTATGTATCAGGAAGCAAAAGAATTAGGAAAGGATTTAGAAATCGCCATAGCTATAGGATTACATCCAGCAGTGCTTTTAGGAGTTAATACAAGTCCAAAATATGGAATTGATGAATTATGGGTAGCAAATTCCCTTCTTGATGGAAAATTAAAATTAACTAATTGTGAAACTGTAAATATTGAAATTCCTATCGATTCTGAAATCATTATTGAAGGTGTTATTAAAAAAGATGAATTAGTAGATGAAGGTCCTTTTGTTGATCTTACTGGTAATTATGATATTATAAGAAAGCAACCTGTTATTGAAATCAATAAGATAATGATGAGAAAAAATCCATTATATCATGCTATTCTTCCTGGAGGATGTGAACATAAATTGTTAATGGGGCTTCCTAAAGAAGCTAAAATATATGACTCCATATCAAAAATTATACCTGAGGTTAAAGGCGTCCGTCTTACTATGGGGGGTTGTTGTTGGTTTCATGCAGTAATTTCAATAAAGAAACAAGCAGAGGGTGATGGTAAAAATGCTATATTAGCTGCTTTTGGGTCTCATCCAAGTCTTAAGCATGTAGTTGTTGTAGATGATGATATTGATATAGATAATATGTCAGAAATTGAATGGGCAATTGCTACAAGATTTCAAGGTGATGAGGACCTAATCATAATTAAAAAAGCAAGAGGATCTTCTTTAGATCCTTCATCAGATAAGGAAAGAATGATTACATGTAAAGTTGGAATTGATGCTACAATTCCATGGGACAAGCCAAGAGAAAGATTCTTAAAAGCAAAAATTCCTGGTGAATAATAATGTATTTAACCAAAGAAGAAGAAAAAATGTTATCTGGTGAATATGGTTTAGCAATTCAAAAAGCAATGCAACTTTTAGTAGCCATTGGAGACATATTTGAAGCTGAATATTTAATCGATATAGAAAGTGCTCAAATCTCAGGAGTTTCCTACAATAATATTGGAGATGCAGGTTTAGAGTTTTTAGAAGAATTTTCTAATTTAAATGCAAAAGTAGTAGTAAAATCTACTTTGAATCCATGTGGAATGGATCTTGATAGATGGAAAGAAATGGGAATAAGTAAAGAATATTATGAGAAACAAATGAGAATAATTAAAGCATTTGAAAGAATGGGAGTAGAGATCTCATGTACTTGCACTCCTTATTTTGTAGGAAATATACCAAAGCAAGGCTCTCATATTGCATGGTCAGAATCTTCAGCAGTTGTCTTTGCAAATTCAGTATTAAATGCTAGAACAAATAGAGAATGTGGGCCTTCTGCATTAGCTTCTGCTATTATTGGTAAAACACCTTATTATGGCCTTCATAAAGATGAAAATAGACTTCCCAATTTTCTTGTGAAAATTGAAACTGATTTAAGAACAAGTCTTGATTTTAGTCTATTAGGATATACTATAGGAAGACTAATTCCTTCCTCAATTCCTTACATTTATGGTATTAAACATTATGATATAGATAAATTGAAAGCAATATCTGCTGCCTTAGCTACTTCAGGAGGCATTTCTATGTTTCATTTTAAAGGAAAAATAAGAGATAAACTGGAAAGATTAAGTATTGATAAGAAGGAATTGGAGATTTCAAAAGAAATGCTTTCTAAAAATAATGAACCAGACTTAATATGTATAGGCTGNCCTCATTGNAGTTATGATGAAATACTATATTTAGCAAAAGCAATTAAAGGAAAGAAATTGAAAAAAGACTATGGATTATGGATTTGGACTTCTAAGGGAGTATTTCAAAGGGCTAATAAATATGTAAAAATAATAGAGAATGCTGGATGTAAGGTATTCAGAGATACATGTATGGTTGTTTATCCTATAAATTTATCTGGATATAAGCATATGGCATCAAATTCATGTAAAGCAGTAAGTTATGTTGCTTCTGTGTCAGGATTAAAAACCTCATTAATTGAACTTTCAGATGTATTTAGTAAATTTTTTGAATAGGTGAAAATAATGGAGTTTATTTATAAGGGAAGAGGAATTTCGAAATTTATAGGAGAAGGAAAAGCAATAATATCAAAAAAGCCATTTTCTTTTTTTGGTGGAATAGATCCAAAAACAGGAATAATTATAGATAGAAATCATGATCTATATGGAGAAAGTATAGTAGGAAAGGTATTTATTTTTCCAAAAGGAAAGGGAAGTACTGTTGGATCATATATAATTTATCAATTGAAAAAGAATAAAAAAAATCCAAATGCAATAATAAACATAGAGAGTGAGCCTATTATTGCAATTGGATGTATAATTGCTGAAATACCCTTAGTAGATAAACTTGAAGTAAATCCTATTTCTAATATTAATAATGGAGATTATTTAATTGTAGATGGTATTAATGGAATTGTAAGGAGGATAATAAAATAATGAAGCCATGGGGGATGATAAAAGATCCAGTACATGGGTATGTTCATATATCAAAAATAGAAAAGGATGTTATTGATACTTTACCTCTTCAAAGATTGAGAAGAATAAAACAACTTGTTTTTGCTGATCTTGTATATCCAGGAGCAAATCATACTAGATTTGAACATTCTATTGGTACAATGCATCTAGCAGGAATTTTATGTAGAGCTCTTGATATTAGTGATGAGAATACACAAATTATAAGATTAGCTGCACTTTTTCATGATCTTGGTCATGGTCCTTTCTCTCATACATTTGAAAGTATATTAATAAAAAAATTAAATAAAACTCATGAAGATCTTACTCCTTGGATAATTAGGGGGACAGAGATAAAAGATATATTAGAAGCAAATGGCTTTCCTTCAGATGATATTGCTGAATTAGCTATTGGAAAATCAAGAAAATACAAACCATTCTTTAATCAAATATTGAGTAGTGCTATTGATGTTGATAAAATGGATTTCATAGTTAGAGATACACATCATACAGGAGCAGAATATGGAAAAGTAGATATTCATAGATTAATATATACCATGACTATTGTCGATGATAATTTACTATTAGATAGCTCTGCTCTTCCAACATTAGAAGCATTTTTAATTGCTAGAGTAGAATCTTTCAAAGCTATATACTATCATAAAACTGCAAGAGCAGCTCAAATATTATTAGTTAAAGCTTTAGAAATAGCCGATGAAGAGCTCAATATTTGTGAGTTCAGTAGTCCAGATGAATATATAAAAATGGATGATTATAGTATGTGGTATTTATTAAAGCAGTGTGAAAGATCAAGAGAAATAATGAAGGCTATTGAAAGAAGACAATTACCTAAATGTGCTTATGAACGTGAATTAAAACTTGAAGATAGGACTATTGTTAATTTATTGAATTTAGAAAGTATAAGAAAAAGAGTTGAAGAAGAAATAGCTAGAACTGCAGGAATTAGTGAAGAAGATGTATTTATTGATACTCCTTCTCTTCCATCAATACCATATAGACATTCTCTTGATTTTGATCCTATGGACATTCCTATTCTTGATATTGAAGAAAATAAAAGAAAAGTAGTAAGAGCAACAGAAATATCAAAGACTATTGATGTACTAAGAGGTTTTCTCAATATAGTTAGAGTTTATACTTATCAGCAATATAGAGAAAAAGTGAGAGAAGCAGCCTCTAAGGTATTAGGAGAATTACCAAATTCTGCTAAGATTTCTTATTAATATAATCTAATACTAAATCAAGAATTTCCTTATGAATTTCAATTATAGACTTACTTGCATCAATTATATAATAGTTCATTTTCTTTGCTCTTTCTAAGAATTTCAATCTAACTTTCTTTAAGAATTCTATTCTCTCATATCTATCTATTAGAATAGTCTTTCTTTTAAGTGAAATCTCAGGGTCAACATCAAGAATTATGGAGATATCTGGAATAATTGCCTTTTTATTTATCAATAATATCCAGTCTTCATCTAGTCCTTGAGATGTTTGATAAGCTATTGATGATTCTAGATATCTATCACTTACAACAATTTTTCCTTCTTTAAGCCATGGCTTTATGAAGAATTCAACATGATAAATTCTATCAGCAGCAAATAATAATGCTTCTAATTCAGGAGAAATACAAGGTCCTTTAATTATTGATCTTATTATTGGTTCTATTGGACCATTGGGATTAGGCTCTTTTGTTCCAACACTATTATATCCCAATTCTATTAATTTATCTACTAATAACTTTGTTTGCGTAGAAGAACCAGCTCCATCAATCCCATCTATTGTAATAAAGCATCCTTTCATAATTTCTTAATAACTAAACAATTATATCTTTTTATCCTCAAATAATTATTGTATGGGAAAATTATTTAATAGAAATGAAATTGTAATAGTTGCAGATTATAGAGAAAAAGAAGCAAAAATTATTAATGAATTAATAAAATTAGGAGCAAAAATAAATTTCGCAAATCTTTCTGCTGGAGATTATTTATTATCTGAAAGATTAGTAGTAGAAAGAAAGACATATGAGGATTTTGCTAATTCCATTATAGATAAACGACTATTTGAGCAAGCAAGCTATTTACGTAAATACTATGAAAAACCTATTATTATAATTGAAGGAAAAGGACCAATTATTAGAAATATAAGTATGGAAGCAATAAGAGGCGCAATGATATCATTAATTTTAGATTATGGCATACCTATTTTAATAGCAGAAGATACTGAAGAAGCAGCCAAATTTATAATTACTTTAGCAAAAAGAGAAGGAAGAAAAGAAGATTTAAGGACTATATCTTTAAAAGATAGAAGAAGAGCAAAAACATTAGATGAAGTAAGAGAGTATGTTGTAGCAAGTCTTCCTATGATTGAATTGAAAACAGCAAAAAAATTACTATCTTTCTTTGGTAGTATTGAGAAAATATTTACTGCAAGTGAAAGAGCATTAATGATGGTCGAGGGTATAGGTCCAAAAAAGGCTAAATTAATAAAAACTATAGTCTCAGGACAATATGGTTCTAAATCTTCTTCCGGTGTATCTTCTCCTTTAGATCAATCAAAGTCGAAAGTGTCCTAGCTAGTTTTTCAATTTCTTCTGGATTTTCAATTTTTGACATTTTATTTCTTATTTCTTCTATTTTCTTACTTATCTCTTCTTCAAGTTGAGCACTTTTCAGGGTTTCTAATAATTCTTTTTCTTCTTCATCAGTTTTTACAAATATAACTTTTCTTTCACAAGATGGACATATAATTTCTCCACTTTTTAATTTAAATAAAGGAATTTTACATTCAGGACAACATTCATTTAGCATTATTGCTCCTAATCTTAATAATTCTGCACTCTTCTTAATCACTTCATCACGAATTACCACTACAATTCATCACCACTGGAAGCCTTGCCTTTCAAGGCGGGTGTTTTATTGCCCCAAGAAAATTATTTGCTAAAAAGCTTATAAGCTTCTTGCCTTAATAGTATGTTTGGTGTTGGATGTGGGCGAGTCTAGCAGGCTATGAGCCTGCATCTCCCCGAAGCTGACGGCGGGGACTGAATAATGATGTTGCACTCGTGAGGGGCTCCCGAGAGGTGAGGGAAAGCCCTAGAGGGTGTAGAACCCTCACTATTCATAGTGGGAAGCCGTCAGCATAATCTCTCTATTATTCTTTCCTTGAAAATAATTTATAAAAAATACTAAAAAACTTTATAGTTTACTCACTTGTTCTTTTATTAGTTTTACAGTTTCAGGACCAATATGGGGTATTTTCATTAGTGAAGAAGGT
>QNVI01000051.1 GCA_004348015.1 Thermoproteota archaeon
TATAGTCCCAGACATATCCACACTTAGGACATTTTAGCTTTACCAACTTACCACCAACTAAAGCAATAAAGAAAAACCTTTATAAGATTTTCTATTCATCCATGCCTTGAAAGGCAAGGCTTTCAGTTGCAACATTTTTTAAGAAAAAATTTATATTTTTCTTAGTTTCAATCTATAAATCTGGGCATTATTTTGAGGAATTTTAAAGATGCAAAATGGAAAGAAGAAGTAACTAAGGTAGTACAAGAAATTCAAGAAAAACAAATAAAATACGTAAAACTTCAATTTACTGATATAAATGGAATAATAAAAAGTGTTGCTATCTCTTCTAAAAGAATAGAGTCTGTATTTGATTATGGACAATCTTTTGATGGTTCATCAATAACAGGTTATAGACCTATTGAAGAATCTGACATGGTACTTTATCCAGATCCTACAACTTTTGCTATATTACCATGGGAAGGAAAAGAAAATGCTTCTTGTAGATTTATATGTGATGTATATACTCCAGATAATAAGCGATTTGAAGGAGATCCAAGATATGTATTAGAACGTGCTTTAAATAAAATGAGAGATCATGGTATGACATATATGTGTGCACCTGAAATAGAATTCTTCTTAGTTAGATTAAATGGAGGAAGCCCAGATCCTGCAGATCTTGGTGGTTATTTTGATTATTATCCTGGAGATCTTACAGATGATATAAGAAGAGAGATATCAGAATATGCTGAAAAATTTGGTATAGAAATTGAAGTAACACATCATGAAGTTGCAAAAGGACAAAATGAAGTAGATTTTAAATATGATGAAGGATTAACTACTGCAGATAGAACAGTTACTATAAAAATGATAATAAAAGTTGTTGCAGCAAAAAATGGATATGTTGCTACATTTATGCCAAAACCCTTCTATGGTGTAAATGGTTCTGGCATGCATATACATCAAAGCTTATGGAGTCTAGATCTTAAAACAAATTTATGTTATTCTGAGGATGAAGATAAAGGTTTTCTTTCAGATATAGCTAGATATGCTATAGGTGGACAATTAGCTCATGGAAGAGAAATGTGTGCAGTATTAGCTTCATGGCCAAATTCTTATAAGCGACTTGTACCTGGATATGAGGCGCCTGTTTATATTGCATGGGCTTATAAGAATAGATCACCATTAATAAGAGTGCCAAATTTTGGTGGTAGAAAAAATGCTGCTAGATTTGAAATAAGATGTCCAGATCCTGCTGGTAATCCATATCTTCAATTAGCAGTTTTATGCTATGCAGCTCTTGATGGAGTAAAAAAGAAAATAGATCCTGGACCACCTACTGAATTAAATGTCTATGCTATGAGTTATGAAGAAAGAAAAGCTAGAGGAATAATATCATTACCTGAATCATTGAAAGAGGCATTAGATGAAATGGAAAGAAGTGAATTTATGAAAGAAGCATTGGGTGAAGAAGCATTTAATAACTTCTTATCAGTAAAAAGAAAAGAATGGGACCTATATAGAATGCAAGTAACTACATGGGAAGTTGAAAGATATATGAGAAAGCTTTAACCGATTAAATTATATACTACTTATTTCTCATTTTCTTATGATGAAAAATGAAAAGAAAACTATTAGATATACTTGCATGTCCTATTTGTAAGAATTACCCATTGGAATTAATAGTATTTGAAGAAAAAGAAGAAATCGAGGAAGGATTGTTAATCTGTAATAAGTGTAATAGATGGTATCCAATAATGGAAAGTATACCTCATATGTTACCAGATGATCTAAGAGATAAAGAAGAAGACTTAAGTTTTTTAAGAAAGTGGAAGGAAAAAATTCCAGAGAACATATTGAGAGAAGGGAAACCATTTAATTTATCTTAATAATTTTAACTTATGTGAAAGCATGATAATAGGGATTATTCAAATTGGTAGTACTGAAAATAAAGATGAAAATATAAGAAAAGCTTTAGAATTTTCAGAAAAAGCAATAGAAGAAGGTTCTGAGTTAATAGTATTACCTGAATTATTCAATTTTATTTCAGCTAAAGGCAATAAGGAAGATTATTTAAAAAATGCAGAAACAGATAATGGACTAACAATTAATAGTATGCTGAAAATAGCAAAATCACATAATGTATTAATCATTGCCGGAAGTATTACAGAAATTGAAAATGAAAAATTATATAATACTTCTTATGTCATATCAAGTAATGGAATATTAGGAAAGTATAGAAAGATACATTTATTTAAATATAGTAATATTGATGAGTCAAAAATTTTTAATCCAGGTAAGGACCCCTTAGTTATAGACTACAATAATAGGAAAATTGGAATAACAATTTGCTTTGATCTTAGATTTCCTGAACTTTTCAGATTAGAGACAATAATGGGAGCAGAATTGATAGTAAATATTTCAGCTTTTCTAGAGGAAACTGGAAGAAAGCATTGGATTCCTTTACTAAAAGCAAGGGCAATAGAAAATCAAATATATTTAGTAGCTGCTAATCAAGCATTAACAAATATAAGAAGATATTATGGTCATAGTTGTATTATAGATCCTTGGGGAAAGATTTTATGTAAAGCTAGTAATAAAGAAGAAGTAATTATACAGAAAATAGATTTTAATAAAGTAAAAGAAGTAAGAGAAAAAATGCCAATCAAAATAAAAAAAGAATTATATAAAAAAATAGAGGAATATTTAGTTTAAGTATTTACTTTATTCCAGCTCTGAAGTAAGCACCACAATTTGGGCATTTGAATAATCCAATAGTAACTGCTTTTCTTCCCTTTGGAGCTAATGTCCATGTTTTTGTTGGAGTTGCTACTTCAGTTCCACATTTTGGACATTTTGCCATATTTTCTCACTCTCAATATTTATTTGAATAAAAAATCATTTAAAAACTTTATGGTGGAAATTCAAGTAAAAAATTCAACCAAAAATTGTTTCCTAAATTTTTATTAAGTAGTAAAATTTCTATCTTCTTTTTATTTATTAAATAAAAATTTAAAAGTGCGGAAAATTTAAAACACTAATATATTTTAGATATTAATAGCCCGGTGGTGTAGCGGCCAAGCATGGCGGGCTTTGGCCCCGCCGACAGGAGTTCGAATCTCCTCCGGGCTACCAATTATGCTAAACCTCTATATACTCTTATTAACTCTATTTTACTGTTATAATGTGAGGATTAATCATGAAAGACTCATTAGATGAATTATTTGAAAAAGTCATGAAAGTAAAGATATTTGTAAATAGAGATATTTTAAGACCAGACTATATACCAAATGATTTACCACATAGAGAAACTCAAATATTGAGATTAGCAGAAACCCTTGTCCCTGTATTAAAGAAATCAAGACCTTCAAATGTATTTATTTATGGTATGACTGGAACTGGTAAGACTGCAGTAACAAAATATGTACTGAATAGAATTGATATTGAAGGAAGAAAAAAAGGCATTTCTTTAAATATTGCTTATATAAATTGTAGGCATGATGATACTAATTATAGAGTTTTAGCAAATCTATGTGAGACGATCAATGCAAAAGTTCCATTTACTGGATTATCTATTTCTGAATTATTTAGGAGATTTGTAAAAGCTCTTGATACAAAAGATAGGATTATGTTTGTTGTTCTTGATGAAGTTGATGCTCTTGTAAAAAAATCTGGAGATAGAGTTTTATATGATCTGACTAGAATTAATAATCAACTTACTAATGCAAAAGTAGCTATAATAGGGATTACAAATGATCTGAATTTTACAGAATATCTTGATCCAAGAGTTAGAAGTAGCCTAGGAGAAGAAGAGCTCGTTTTTCCACCTTATAATGCAGTAGAACTTGAAGATATACTTAAACAAAGAGCTGATAAAGCGTTTGTTGAAGGAGCTATTAGTCCAGAAGTCATAAAACTTTGTGCTGCTATTGCAGCAAAAGAACATGGAGATGCTAGAAGAGCTTTAGATCTACTAAGAGTGGCAGGAGAAATAGCTGAGAGAGAAGGAGCTGATAGAGTAGTAGAAGAACATGTTAGAAAAGCACAGAAAGAACTAGAAAAAGACAGAGTGGTAGAAGTGATAAGAAGTATGCCATTTCATTCAAAATTACTTATATTAAGTATATACTTGATTGAAAAAGAAAAAGGGAGAGGACATACTACTGGAGAAATTTATGAGGTTTATTCTAATATTGTGAAAAATTTTGGTCTTGAGCCATTAACACAGAGAAGAATTAGTGACTTGATAAACGAACTTGATATGCTTGGAATAGTAAATACAAAAATTGTAAGTAGAGGAAGATATGGAAGAAGTAAAATTGCCAGTTTAATTGTACCTTATACTCATATAAAAGAAAGTTTAAAAGAAGATCCTAGAATGAATTCTTTTCTTTGAGGTCAATTAAATGAATATAGGAATAGGATGTTGTGGTTTCAGAAAAAGAATAGATAGATTTGTACCATTAGTAATTATGATTACTAAAGGGATTTTACCATTGGAATTAATAATAAAAAATATAGAAGTTGATGGACTTGATGCTACAGATAAGATTATTGAAGTACTAAGTGAGAAGAAAATAGAAAAAGGAATAATAATGGCAAGAAGTATTCCCATAGCAGGTTTTAATATTATTGATGCCAATAGAATCTTTAATGAAATTCACTTGCCTACAATTTTTATTTTAGAAAGAAAACCTAATATGAATGCTGTAAGACAAGCTTTAAAAAAGCATTTTTCAGATTGGGAAAAAAGATTAGCAATATTAGAAAGTATAAAAATAGAAGAAGTAGAGACATTAAAAGGTACATTTATACTAGGGAGTATTGGAATTGATATAAATGAAGCGAAAAAAATAATAGAACTTACAACAATTTTTGGAAAAATACCAGAACCATTAAGATTAGCTAGAATAATTGCTAAATCTCTTACAAACATTATAAGAAATTCAATGTAGTAATTTTAAAATTTGATAGATCAATTACTGGAACAATTCCTGGAGCAGGTTCTATTCCCATTGATTGTTGATACTTAGTTTGTTTTTGCCAAGTTCCAGAATTTATTACAAATGTTCCTTGATATTCTGAAATGCCCCATACATGAACATGTCCTGCATGAAATATATCTGGAATAATATCAATTACAAGCATATCTTCTGGTTCAGGAGCAATGGGTGTTTTTTCTCCATAAATAGGCGCAATATGACGAGATTTTAAAAGCTCGATCATTGCTTTTTGTGGTTCTTTGAATGTACAATTAGGTATTACTGGAATAACATCATCTAAACTTCTTCCATGTGTTATTAAAAATACTAAATTTTCAATTTCTATAAAGGATGGATCTCCAAGCATTACTACATTTTTTAATGAGTATAAAGGAGCACCAATGTCTTTATATATAGGAGGAGTTGGTAATGTTTGTCTACATGCATCATGATTTCCAGGGATTATTATTATTTTTATGTCCTCAGGTATCATTGATAAATAATATGCAGCTTCTTCATATTGCTTGTATATATCTTTTATTATAAGTTCTTCTTCTTGATTTGGATAAATACCAATCCCATCAACAATATCACCTGCAATTATAAGATATTTTACCTTAGATGCTATTTCTTTTTCATCATTTTCTCCTCTTAACCATTTTATAAAGGATTCAAATTGTTGCCTCATGAAAAATTTACTACCTATATGGATATCTGATGTGAAGACAATATATCCCTCTCTCTTAATGTTTTGTCTTATTCTAGGCGTAATATCAGGCCATATAATATCTTCACCAATAACTCCAATATTTTCTATAATAGTACCAAAAACACATATTACTTCATCCAACATTATTCTAGAGGCTTTTTTCTTCAATTCTTTATCTTTAAATAATATTTTTGTTATGCCTTTTTCATTTTCTAATTCAATTGCTATTTTATCTTTTGTCTCCTTTTTTGAAGCAACTATTCCAATAATTTTTACCTTTTTATTATTACTATTATATGCTCTTACATCAGCTCTTGAATTTAGTATTGATTTTAGCTTATTAAAACGATCTAAAAAATATGATCTAAAAGCTTCTGGGGAACTTTCTACAGAATACTTTCCTCCACTTCTCAATATCTTAATAGAGGGTAAATATTTTTCCTTTTTTTGTTCTAATGATATGGGGGAAGAAATCTTTTTAGTAATTAATGGTTCAATATGAGTACGTTCAATAATTATTGGTTTATTTTCCATAGATTCAAGTCTTTTAATTAATTCAGATACTAAATATTCTGGATTTTCACTTTCTTTTATAAGATTAAATGCTTCTGGAGATAATTGATAACCTAAATTTAGTAAAGTAGAGTATATGGATCTTAAAGTGCTTTCCACCAGTCTCCCCAATATGTTAATCTTAAAATATGTTAAATAGTTTTATTAAAAATATTTTAATAAAGCTTATGTATAATTAAAGAGAGATTTTAAAATATGGAATATAGAAGATTACAAAAAAGTAAAAGTGGTTCATTCTTATTGTCTATTCCAAAGGAATGGATTAAAAAGAGAGGATTAGATTCAGGTTCATTAATAAAACTAGTAGAAAGTGAAGAAGGAGGATTAATATTATTACCTGAAGGAACTATGGAAAAAGAGGAAAATATAGTAACAATAAAAAGTGCTGAAAATCTTGAAAAACAAATACGTACTCAATATCTATTAGGAGCTAATACAATAATAATTGACCTAGGTAAGAAAATATCATCAATGACTAGAGAAGAAGTTAAAAATGCTATAAGTAAGCTTATAGGACTTGAGATTATAGAAGAGGGAATTAGTTCTATTACTATTCAGTGTCTTTTACAACCAACATCCATACCAGTAAGAAGTGTATTAAAAAGATCTTATTCTCTTGCTGCTAGTATGCATAAAGATGCTGAGATTGCTTTATCAGAAGGAGATATAGAACTTGCTGAAGTTGTAAGTAAAAGAGATGAAGAAGTAGATAGACTTTATTTTTTGATAGTTAGACAATTGAGATCTGCTATAAGAAATTACAGTATAGCAGAAAAATTAGGAGTAAAACCAATTGAGTGTTTAGATTTGAGAATGGCAGCTAGATATATAGAAGGTATTGCAGATCAATCTGAAATTATTGCTAAAAATGTAATGAAGGTTCATGGTGAAAAAATCGATAAGGAAATTATTAATAGACTATTAGAACTAAGTAACATGGCTTATAATATACATGAAGAAGCATCACAAGCATTATTTAAAGGAGATATCAAATTAGCAAATAAAGTTATTTCTAAAAATAATGAATTTAAAAGTAAAGTACTTGATTTTAATGAATTTTTACTAATAAAACAACCAAAATTATCAACAATAATTAATTCAATTGCTATGCATATTTATCAAATAGGGGAATATGGAATAGATTTAGCTGAACTTGTTGGTTTTTAATACTTTCCTTTAGAATTAATATGTAGAATTAATATGAAACTTTGAGAATGGGGGGTTAAATATTTATACTTTTTTGATTTCATAACCTTGTAGATTGGGTGGGGCAGAACATGAGGGAAGTGGGGAGGCATCTAATAATTGAACTATTTGGCTGTGATGCAAAGGCTTTAGACGACATGAAAACCATGGAAGAAAACTTTAAAAAAAGCATAGAAGAAGCAGGTGCAAAAATTATTGGAGAGGTATTTCATAAATTTAATCCACAAGGAGTTACTGGAGTTATCATCATAGCAGAATCTCATTTCTCCATACATACATGGCCTGAAATAGGATATGCTGCAATTGACTTATTTACATGTGGTACAAAAGTTGATCCAATGATAGTTCTTAATAAATTGAAGGAATTGCTAAAACCTAGTACAATGAGTGTAATGGAATTGAAAAGGGGGATATTAGTGAGGGATAAGATTTAGCTGGCGCTGGTTCATAGAACTGCAAACACCTCATAGTGCACATATGCATGGAATAAAAAGAGTGATATTCAGTAAAAAAAGTAGGGTACAGTATATAGATATTATAGAAACATATGATTATGGTCTTATGTTGATTTTGGATGGAAAAGTTCAATCAACTATAAGAGATGAGCATTTTTATCATGAGGCATTAGTTCATCCTATAATGACTGCCCACCCAAGACCAGAGAAAGTTCTTATAATAGGAGGAGGGGAAGGAGCTACTTTAAGAGAAGTTCTTCGTCATCCTACAGTCAAACAAGTAATTATGGTAGATATTGATATTGATGTAATAAAGTGCTCTAAGGAGTATCTACCTCAGCTATCTAGCGGAGCTTTTGAAGATAAGAGGACTAATTTAATTATATCAGATGGAAGAAAATTTGTAGAAAGTTGTAAAGAAAAATTCGATGTGATAATTATTGATGTTACAGACCCATTAGAAGAAGGACCAGGACAATTTTTATATACAGTTGAATTTTATGAGGCTGTCAAAAGAGTACTAAATGATAATGGAATTATGGTAACTCAAGCAACATCAATATATTATAGTACATATTGCTTTACTACAATATACAGAACTATTAAGAAAGTCTTTGAAAAAGCAGGTTGTTATAGCACATGGACCCCAGCATATGATTCCATGTGGGGTTTTGTATATGGAAGTAAAGGACCAGATCCAAAATCATTAAGTAAAGATGATATAGATGCTATTCTAAATCAAAGAGGATTAATTAATACTAAATATTATAATGGGAAAATTCATGAGAAATTATTTATACTACCAAAGGAAATTGAGGAGCAGCTTGAAAAAGGAGGAATTGCTACAGATAAATCTCCAACATTTATGCCTGCTTAATTTTAAATCATTAAAAACTAATATAAGAAAAATTTATGTTTGAAATTTTCTATAGATAATCAAAGCCGGGGTGGCTGAGTGGAAAAGCGCCGGCCTTGAGATTCTAAAGGAGGGACAAGTAAGCCGGTTCCCCTCTGGGGATCAAGGGTTCGAATCCCTTCCCCGGCGCTTTATATGATAGTTCTTATAATTAAAAATATTAAACTCAAAATGTTTGTATATGATTTTAATTATTATAACTTTAATATAAAAATCATTAGTTTAAACTAATTCAATTTCAATATATACATTTTCAGGTATTTGAATACGCATCATTTGACGTAAAGCACGTTCATCAGCATCTATATCAATTAAACGTTTATGAATTCGCATCTCCCATTTCTCCCAAGTTTTTGATCCTTCACCTGCAGTTGGTCTAAATGCTGGTACTACAAGTCTTTTTGTGGGAAGGGGAATAGGCCCTGAGATCCTTACTCCAGTCTTCTCTGCTATTTTCTTTATTTGTGAGCATACTTCTTCTAATTTCTTGTAATCAGTACTGCTTAATCTTATTCTTGCTCTTTGGGGCATAATCAACACCTAGATAAAAAAACAAAGAAAAGTAACTTATTTAGATAATGTTGCTGGTTTTACTTCGATGACAACACCAGCAGCAATTGTTCTACCCATATCTCTAATAGCAAATCTTCCTAATTGAGGAATGTCTTGATAAACTTCTAATGCTACTGGTTTCATTGGTTTAAAGGTTACAATAGCACTATCTCCTTGTTTTAAGAAAGCTGGTTTCTCTTCTATTACAGCACCAGTTTTAGGATCTATCTTCTTTTCAAGTTCCAAGAAAGTAGTAGCAACTGTAGCAGTATGAATGTGCAATACTGGTGTATAACCTGCAGCAATAGCAGTTGGATGATATAATACAAATATTCTTCCTTTGAAAGTCTCTGCAACAGTTGGAGGTTTATTTAAGTCACCACATACATCTCCTCTTTTTATATCAGTCTTTGCTACGCCTTTAACGTTAAATCCTATGTTATCACCAGGTAAGGCTTCTTCTATTCTTGTATGATGAGTCTCAATGGATTTTACTTCTCCGACTTTATTTGCTGGCATAAATATAACATTCATACCAACTCTCATTACTCCTGTTTCTACTCTTCCTACTGGAACTGTTCCTACACCTGTAATTGAGTAAACATCTTGTATTGGCACACGTAATGGTTTATTAATTGGTTTTTCTGGTGGAACGAAGGTATCTAATGCTTCAAATAATGTTAGACCTTTATACCATGGAGTATTAGGACTTATTTTTAGAATGTTATCTCCTTTCCAAGCAGATATAGGAATTACATGAATTTTTGATGTATCATAACCTACCATTTTAAGGAATTTAAGTACACCATCTTTAACTTCATTAAATCTTTGTTCACTATAATTTACAGTTGGATCATCCATTTTATTTACAGCAACAATTAATTGATTCACTCCTAATGTCTTTGCTAGGAAAGCATGTTCTCTTGTTTGTCCACCAGTACCCATTCCAGCTTCATATTCTCCTCTTTTTGCAGAGATGACAAGTATAGCACAATCAGCTTGTGAGGCTCCAGTTATCATATTCTTTACGAAGTCTCTGTGACCAGGCGCATCAATTATAGTGAAGAAATATTTTGGCGTTTCAAACTTCCAAAATGATAGGTCAATAGTCATATCACGTTCTCTTTCTTCTTTTAATTTATCACCAAGCCATGCAAATTTAGCAAATTCCTTGCCTGATTTCTTTGCTTCTTCTTCTAATGTAGCTAGATATCTAGGATCAAGATTTCCTGCTAGGTACATTAAATGGCCTACTAAAGTACTTTTACCATGGTCTACATGTCCCATTACAAGTAAATTCAAATGTTCTTTCCTTTGAGAGGACATAATATCACCTTTTTATTATCAATTTCAAGTTAAGAGGAAATAGTAGTATATAAACTTTTAATTAATTTTAGTATTTAAAAGCTCTGATCTCTTCTCCGCCATAAATGGTGAGGCTTTCAGCTGTAATAAAAACAAATAACTATCTTGCTGATGCTGCTATACGCTCTAATTCTTCTTTCTTCTGTATAGCATAACTTTTAGGATCGTTATTTGCTGCCATAATAATTTCATCTGCTAAACATTCATCTATAGGTTTGTTTTTTCCAAATGCTGCTAATCTTGCACCTTCAGTTAAAAATCTTAAAGCTAGATCTAATCTTCGCTGAGGAGAAGGATCAACTGATTGTGGATAAATTATTCCACCATAAGTTATTCTTGTTATTTCTTCTTTTGGTGCAGAATTCTCTATAGCCCTAACTAATACTTGAATGGGGTTCTCTCCTGTTTTCAGATTTATAATTTCTAATGCATTTTCAACAATACTCATAGCAAGAGCTTTCTTTCCACAATTTTTACCAGGACGCATCATTTTATTAATTAGCCTTTCAATGATATTTACCTTAGCCTTACCAAATTGTCTATGTTCATGTCTACCACAAGAATGAGGTAGATATACTGGTTTAAGACATATATAACTTTTTAAACCTAAATCTCTAACTTGAACAGATGAAAAATCCCATTTTCCAAAAAGTTTTATTTCAGATTTTACTTCAGAAGATTTTTCCTCAGACATATAATCACCTTACAGGTTTCTGTTTCTTTCCTGTCATAAGAGCATGAAGTGAAACTCCATTTACCTTAACAACTTTCCATCTTACACCAGGAAGATCACCAAATGCCTTACCCATAGGTCCGCCTATTCCTTCAACAATAACTTCATCATGTTCGTCTACAAAGTTTAGAGCTCCATCACCTGGTAAAAATGCAGTTATTTGTTTTCCATTCTTAATTAACTGAACTCTTACACATTTTCTAACTGCACTATTTGGCTGTCTACTCTCAATTCCAACTTTCTCAAGTACAATACCTCTTGCTTGTGGAGCTCCTTCTAAAGGATCTGCTTTTTCATCTAATCTTAGCATTCTCCTTTTGTATTGTCTTAATGACCATCTAAACTTCTTTCTTTTCAGAGCTAATTTTCTTCCTGCGAATAGACCTTTTGGTGATTTTGATCCTGGCATTTCTTCACCTTTTCTTTTTTCTTTTTAAAACATTTATTTAACTCTGTCGATTCATAGTACTACTACATTATCTATATCAAAATAACGCTTCATTAATAATTTTGCTCTTACAATATTCCTTCCATTCTTTCCAATAGCAATTCCTTTATCCTTAGGATCAACAATAACTTGAGCAGAGGATGTGCCATTGCTATTATTTATTATCTTTACAGCTCTTACTTTAGCAGGAACAAATAAATTTTTTAAGAATTCTTCAGATGTATCTGCATATTCTACAACTTCAATATTCTTACCAGTAATTTTCTTTAATCTCTCTATATTCACACCATTCTTTCCAATAGCAAGACCCATATCTCCTCGACGTATTACAAAAATGATTCTATTTTCTTTTGGATCATAAATACAATCTTTAGCAACTGCTCCAGTCAATGTTTCTAGTAATGTTATGTATCTCATTTCATCTGCTGTTAATTTTATATTCGGCAATTTCAACCCTCCTTAATCTTTAATATTGAGGATTCGCCTGGATCAATAATTGCTACTGTACTAACCATATGAGGTCTACCACAAACGCTTCCTAATTCCCAACTTGTACCTGGAAATATATAAATTGGGACATTATTGCATTTAGCTTCTATTTTTGATTTCATCTTTTCTGGTATATTAGAGGCAACTATAATTAATTTTGCCTTCTTATTATTGATAGCTTTAAGGCTTGTTTTAAATCCTATTTCTACTTTCCCTGTACTCATTGCTATTTTTAATTCTTTAGAAATATCCATAACTATCTACCTCTCTTGGGAAAATGCATAAATAACTCAACCATTCCAGTTCCTAATGGTATAGTTTGTCCTACTATTACATTTTCAGTAACTCCTTCTAATGGATCTTCTTCGCCATGTACTGCTGCTTCTAGTAAGTGTTTCACAGTAACTTCAAAAGCAGCTCTAGCTAATATACTTGACTTTTCACCACTTACGCCATGTCTTCCTATTTGTCTTATTTTTCCAGTTATGGTCATTAAATCTGCAATAAGTATAACATGTCTTAAATCTACATCAAGACCTTGTTGTTCCAATACATGATATGCCTCTCTAATGATAGCTGCTCTTGCAGCCTCTATACCTAATACTTCAGCAATTTCAAATATATTATTTGTATAAACTTTATATGGATCAATGCCTTTTACTCTCAATACGCCTGCTAAATTAGAGCCATCAGTATATATTACATATTCATTTCCTTCTTTTTGTATTAATACTCTTTTTATTCCTTTTACTCCTTTTAGTTTTAAGCCCAATATCTTTTCTCTGAGTTTCTTTATTTTATCTGGAGAAGAAATACTGCAGGAGATAATTATTTTATTTCCCTCAATACTAATTTCGCCTATTTTAAGTCTTTCTAATATTTTAACTATATACTCTTTTGTAATTCCTTTATCTCTAGCAATTTCCTCATCAATTTCAATAATAAATGAAGAATTAATCATATCAAATTCAATACTTTTTGCAATATTTTCTATGGTAATTCTTTCTATTCTTGATGCAACTTCTTTTGCCTTTTCAAGACTGTACTTATGTTCTTCATCAAGTCTTATTATCATAGTTGGTGTTGAAGGAACTTTTTTTGCATCTACAATTTCTATTAAACGTGGAAGACCCAGTGTAACATTAAATTCTCTCACACCTGCATAATGAAATGTTCTTAAAGTCATTTGGGTACCAGGTTCTCCAATAGATTGTGCTGAAACTGTTCCAACAGCTTCACCTGGTTCTATTAATGCGTTTATGTATTCTCTATAAGTCTTTTCAATAATTTCTTTCAATTTTTCTTCATTAGCATCTATTTTAACTAATTTATTTCTCAATTCTTCAATTAATTTTTTTGGCATTAAATTTTCATAATTTTCTAATAGTTTATTGATAATTTTCTCATCTACCATATTCACACCTTATTTAACACTCCTTCAATAATCTTATCAATATTTACAGCTTTTCCATGATAGCTTTTAGAAGGATCTACTCCATCATCACCATATTTGAATTGTACTATAGCTCCATTTGGCATTCTAACTGTTGTATCATATTCTACTCTAAGATCTTGTAAAGCATTTATAAGCCTTCTTTGCATATATCCACTTTGACTTGTTCTAACAGCAGTATCTACAAGTCCTTCTCTTCCACCCATAGCATGGAAAAAGAATTCTATTGGATTAAGTCTATCTTTATAACTACTATAAACAAATCCATGTGCCCTTGCTCCTAAATCTCCTGGCTTAAAATGAGGAAGTGTTCTATTGAGATAACCTCTTGTTACTCTTTCTCCTCTTATTGACTGTTGTCCTACACAAGCAACCATATGAGCAAGATTCATTAGACTTCCTCTAGCTCCAGTCTTTGCCATGATAAGTGTAGAATTTGAAAAATCTAAATATCTACTTGCAATTTCACCAGCTTTTTCTCTAGCTTCTTCTAATACTTGCATTATTTTTATTTCTAATGTTTCTTCTAATGTTCTACCTGGAAGACTTTCCAGTAGACCTTCATTATACATTTCTAAAAGTTTTATAGTATTTTCTTCTGCTTCTCTAATAACTTCTTTTATCATTTCTTTTGCTTCATTTGGTAATTCTTCTTCATCTAATCCTATTGAAAATCCTCTACTATCGATATATGCTAAGAATAATCTAAATGCTTTATCCATGAATTCTCTAGCAGTATCAGTACTATAATCTTTTACAAGCCTATGTAACATACTCTCAGGTTGGCCTGCTCCTATAGATTTCTTATCAAGAACCCCTGAAATTAAAATACCATTTCTTATAACCACATAAGCATCATATGGACATTCTTCTTTTTTACAAATATCACACTTATGGCATACATTAGCTTTTCCCGTATAATTAAAGTCCTTTGGAAGGAATAATGATATTAATTGCTTACCAGTCCAAAGTTCTCTTGGCTCTTTTATAGCAGGAGGAGGTAAATCGCCTTCATATCCAGCACTTATTAATAGTTGTGAAGCTTCTTCTCTTGTTAGTAATGTTTCTTTTCTAGTAAGTAAAAATGCTCCAGTAATATAATCTTGAATTGCTCCAATAATTGGTCCACCATATCTTGGAGATAATATTTGCTCTTGTACTAACATTAAAATTAGAGCTTCTGCTCTAGCTTCTTCACTTTGAGGTACATGTAAATTCATTTCATCTCCATCAAAATCTGCATTATATGGAGGACATACACATAAATTAAGTCTAAATGTCCTATATGGAAGAACTCTAACTTTATGTGCCATTATTGACATTCTATGAAGTGATGGTTGTCTATTGAATAATACAATATCACCATCTCTTATNTGTCTTTCAACTATATAGCCTACATCTAAAGAGTTTGCAATTGCTTTTCTATCCTTTGGAAATCTCAGATCAATTCTTCTTCCATCAGGTCTTATAATATAGTTTGCACCAGGATGCACATCTGGTCCATTTTCGACAAGACGTTTCATTTCTTCAATATTTATTTTAGTAACTCTTTCAGGAATAGTTAATATCTTAGCAACATCAATTGGAACACCAACCTCGTTTATACTAAGGAAGGGATCAGGAGAGATTACAGTTCTAGCAGAGAAATCTACTCTTTTTCCTGAAAGATTAGAACGAAATCTTCCTTCTTTACCTTTTAATCTTTGAGTTAAAGTTCTTAATGGTCTTCCAGATCTATGTCTAGCTGGAGGAATACCTGATGTCTCATTATTAAAGTAAGTAGTAACATGATATTGTAGAAGTTCCCATAAGTCTTCGATTATAAGTTGTGGAGCTCCAGCATTAATATTCTCTTTTAATCTTTCATTTATTCTTATAATATCTACAAGCTTATGTGTTAAATCATCTTCTGATCTTATTCCTGTCTCTAAAGTAATGGATGGTCTTACAACAGGAGGAGGAACAGGAAGGACTGTTAAAACCATCCATTCAGGTCTAGCAGATTTAGGATCTAAACCAAGAAGTTCTACATCTTCATCTGGAATTCTTTCAAGTCTAGCTCTTATTTCACTTGGAGTTAATTTTACACTACCTTCAGGACGCTCTTCATAATAAGTTGTTGGTTTTTCAAATTTTATCTTATATTGCTCTTTGTCACAATATGGACATTTTTGTAATTTTGCCTTTTTTATTATTCTATCTGCAAGTTTATAACGCAACTGAGGCCATTTTTGTTTATATTTCTCCATTAATTTACGATATTTTTCATAATCCTCTTTACTTAATAATATTCTTCCGCAATTCCAACATGTAGACTTTAATATTATAAATATAAGCTTAGCAAAACCAGCATGTACTACAGGTCTTGCAAGTTCAATATGACCAAAATGACCTGGACATTGACCAATCCTATTCCCACAAGTTTGACATTTTTGTCCTGGCTCTATAGTTCCAAGTCTTCTATCCATAAGTCCTCCATCTATTGGTAATCCATCTTCATCATAAGTATCTGCAGTTACAATATTAGCAACTGACATTTTTCTTATAACATCTGGGGAAAGAATTTCAAATTTTATAGAACCGATTGATTTTATTAATCCTTCTAATGACATTATTACACCCTCTCACATAATTTTAATCTTGGCAAAATATTTAGACTCATAAGTTCTTGAAGTAATAATTTAAATGCATATGACATTACTACTGAAGATATTTTAGCTTTTTCACCACATACAGGACATACATATCTATCTTTAATTCTATCATAATAAGCAATTAGCCCACAAGATTCACATACATAAACTATAGTCCTATCAGATTCGTCAAGTAATCTTTCTTTTAATAACATAGCAGCACCATGTCCTATAAGACAATCTCTTTCCATTTCTCCAAATCTTAATCCTCCTTCTCTTGCTCTTCCCTCTGTTGGTTGTCTTGTAAGTATTTGTACAGGACCTCTTGCTCTTGCATGCATTTTATCTTTTACCATGTGATGAAGTTTTAGATAGTATACAACTCCAATAAATACTTCAGCTTCTAGTATTCTTCCAGTTCTCCCATCATACATTACTTCTTTACCACATGGTTTAAATCCAGCCTTTTCTAATATTTCATACATTTCTTTTTCACTAGTTCCACAGAAGGCAGTACCATCAACTTCCATACCAGAAATAGCAGCTGCTTTTCCTCCTAATGTTTCAAGTAATTGACCAACAGTCATTCTTGAAGGAATAGCATGAGGATTAATAATAAGATCAGGAACTACACCATCTTCAGTATATGGCATATCGTATTGAGGGACTAAAATACCAATAACACCTTTTTGACCATGTCTTGATGCAAATTTATCTCCAAGTTCAGGTATTCTTTCATTCCTTACTCTTATTTTAACAAGTTTATTTCCATCTCCAGATTCAGTTAATAATACTAAATCTACAATACCATCTTCATCTGGTCTCATAGAGACTGAAGTTTCACGTCTAACTGAGCCAGTAGCTTCAAATTCTTTATATTCTTCAAGAAATCTTGGTGGGCTTGTTTTTCCTATTAATACATCTCCTCCACTTACGATAGATTCTGGTTCAATAATTCCATCCTCGCCTAAATATCTATATACTTCTTGAGGTCTATATCCTCTTACATTAGGAGAAGGAATTTCAATTTTATCTTCTTGACCTCCAGGATATTTTCTTTCTTCAGTTTCATAAGATCTAAAGAATGTAGATCTTGCAAGTCCCCTTTCTACAGATGATTTATTCACTATTATAGCATCTTCAATATTATATCCAGAATATGATAATACAGCTACAATAAAGTTTTGGCCTGCAGCTCTTTTTTCTAGTCCTAAAATCTTAGCAACTTTAGTATTTACAAGTGGTTTCTGTGGATAATGTAAAAGATGTGCTCTAGAATCTATTCTTTCAATAAAGTTTATAGAGTAAAGTCCTAGTGCTTGTTTAATCATTGCAGAGCCATATGTATTTCTTGGAGATTGATTTGTCTCTATGAATGGTATCATAGATGCATTTATTCCTAGTATTGCAGTAGGAACAATTTCCAAATGGGTATGTTCTTTAGTTAATTCCTCAGGAGAAATTGCAATATAGGCATTTTCTTCTTCTTCAGCATCTAAATACTCAATAATCCCTTGTTCTATTAAATCACTCCATGTCCATTCTCCTGATTTAAGTTTTTCAATATGTTCTTTTGTTAAGCGAGGAACACCATTATCCACAATTATTAATGGACGTCTAACTCTTCCTGCATCACAATTTACATATATTTCATTTGTTGTATTATAATGAGCAATATTTACTTCATGATGGATTTTTCCACGTCTTCTGAGTTTTCTAACTTCTGATATTAAAATTTCAGGTTTTTCATGTATTCCAATAAGACGACCATTAAGTATTACTTTTGCACCAATAATTCCTTTCTTTCTTGCAGTTTCAATAGGTTCGGTTCCAAGTTCATATAGAGTCTCTTCAATTAAACGCTCATCAATTCCAACAGAAATTGTTGCCATAAGGGCTAAATTCTTTACAAGTCCACAATTTGGACCCTCAGGAGTTTCAGTTGAACATAATCTTCCCCATTGAGTTGGATGTAAATCTCTTGCTTCAAAGTGGGGTTGACTTCTACTTAAAGGAGATACTACTCTGCGTAAATGACCTAAGGTTGACATATAATTTGTTCTATCTAATATTTGACTTACTCCAGTTTTTCCTCCTACCCAATTTCCAGTAGCTATTGCATGACGTATTCTTTCAGTAATAATATCAGCTCTAACTAATGTAGAGATTGAGACTTTTTTACTTCTACTTTTAGCTCTTTCTAATTGATATTTAAGATCTCTACAAAAACTCCTAAAGGCAACTCTAAATAAACTTGATAAAAGATCTCCTGCAAGTTTTGCTCTTTTATTAGCATAATGATCTTTATCATCTGGTTTTCTACGACCAAGAACAAGCTCAATAAGCTTTTCAGCCATTTGTCCTAGAAATAATGCTTTTTTCTTTCTATCATTTGGTGATGTACCAATATGAGGAAGGAAGTATTTATCAAGAATTTGTTCTGCTCTTTGAATTCTAAAATCTCTTGTTTGACCTATGGCTACTCTATTTCCTATATAATCTAAAGCATCCTCAGTGGAATTAATCTCCATTCCTGCTTCTAAAGTAGGAATAAGAGAATTTTGTATCTCAGGATCGCTTGATATTAATTCTACAATTTCTTTATCTGAGGCTACTCCTAAAGCTCTCATAAGTATAGCCAATGGGATTCTTCCAGGAACTGCAGGGAAGGAAACTTGAAGATCTCCATTTTTCATTCTTTCCATTACAATTGGAATTCTATAACCTGCTGTTGAAGAAAATACCTTAGCTATATGTGTAGCAGAAGAAGATCCTTCAACTACATCTACTAAAATTCTATTAACTGCAAGATCTTCTTGTATTACAAGAACTCTTTCAGAACCATTTATTATGAAATAACCTCCTGGATCATTAGGATCTTCTCCTGCTTCTATTAGTTCTTCTCTACTCATTCTTGATAGCCAACATAATGAAGACCTCACCATTATTGGTAGCTTACCAATATAAACTTCTTGTTCTTCTTCAAATCCATTTTCAATAGGTGTAATCTTTAAGAACATTGATGAAGCATATGTTAAATTCCTTTGTCTTGCTTCCATTGGAGTTATTTCTCTTTCTGAACCATCTGCTTCATAAACAGTTGGACGTTTTATTATTAATTCTCCAAGTTTTACTTTAAAACCAGGAATATCGGTTTCTATTACCTTTTGCTCATTTATAATTTCTTGTATTTTATTTTTTATGAAATCATCAAATGAGTCTAAATGTTGTCTTACAACACCTTTTTCCTTAAAGAATGCCTCAACAAGAACCCATCTATCATCAATTGATATCAATTAGCATCACCACGGAACAACATATCTATAAGATATAGCCTCTCCTGCAATTTCGCTTTTCCTTATAATCATTAATACATCACCTGGCTTAGCACCTAAAGCCCTACACATAGGATCATTCTTCCTAATCCATGGAAGTTGTTCTTTTTTTATACCATAAGTCTTTTTAAGGTTTTCTACTTCTTCTTTAGAAAGGATTCTAGCTTTTGGAACTAATTCATGTTTAAAAATATCAAATTTTACCAATAATTCACCACCAACCTAGTAAAAGATAGGCATATTTTGAAATTTCTATCGGGTTTATAAAGTTTCCTATTATGGTCCCGCCCGCCGGATTTGAACCAGCGACCACCCGGTTTATGCCCAGCTGGCACAGATTCATCTTTATGCCATTGGGGTTCAGCTTTCATATAGATTTATATAGGCTTATATGACTTAATTTTATAGCCTCATCTTATTCCCCTTCATTACTTCCTACATCTGTTCAGGGGCATTCAGGGCCACCCCATAGACCCCACATTTTTAACATGGCAATATCATCTGTGCGACAATGGTCTACAGCCGGGCGCTCTACCGCTGAGCTAGGGCGGGACCCAAGTTTTAAATTAAAAATTTTTTTATTTAAGTTTTTTTATGGTCTTATACCAAGAATTAATGGAATGTTTATTATTCTTCCATCTCTAAATATACCAATGTCTATTTTTTGACCTGGAACTTTATTTCTCTCAATATAAGATAGTAATTCCTCCATAGTCTTGACGGAATGACCATCTACAGAAAGAATAATATCTCCACCAATATAGATTTGGTTTCCTGCAATTGTGATTGTACTTGTTCCTCCTCTTAGACCAGCTTTTTCTGCAGGACTTCCTTTAACGACTGATTGTATTAAAATACCATATGTAAAATTAATTCCTATGGTTTTAGCTATATTGTAATCAATATCAATTCCACTTATTCCAATATATGGATGATCATATTTTCCTTTTTTTACTAAATCATTTATTTCTCTAATTAGTGTATCAGAAGGAATAGCAAATCCTACATTTTGTGCTCCTAGAATAATTGCAGTAGTTATACCAACAACTCTTCCATAAATATCTAATAATGGACCACCAGAATTACCAGGATTTATTGGCGTAGTAATTTGTATTAAATCTGCTAATAAATAACCTCCTGTAGTTTCAGTGGTTATAGCTCTTCCTAATTGACTTACAATACCAGATGTAAGTGTTGATTGAAGGCCATATGGATTACCAATAGCAATAACAAAATCTCCAACTCTTAGAGTTGATGATGAAATAACTGGTAATGGTATTAATTTTTCTTTAGGTGCATAAACTTTCAATATTGCTAAATCACTATATCGATCTTTTCCTATGACATCAAAAGGATATGCCTCTCCATCAAAAAAAGTAATCGAACCATTTATCATACCATCAATTACATGAAAATTTGTAACAACAAGCGGTTCTCCTGTAAGATTAACAATAAATCCAGAGCCTATTACTTCACTATAATAAGTAGTAAATATGTCTTTTATTACATTAAAACCTTTAATCATAACTATAGAGTATTTCACTTTTTCATAAATATCAGATAAACTAGTATTAATTTGTTGATTTGTAGTTTGAATATTACTCTCTCTTAATTCAAGAGATGAAATTCTATTTTTAAGAGAATTGATTTCTGCTGTTAAATTTTGTATTTCATTATAAGAAATTGCATAGCCAATATATGCTCCAATAATAAATAGGAAGATAGCAATAGCTATTATTTGTTTACTTTCCATAGCTCAATATTTGGTAAAATTTATAAAATATTTTTCTCTTTAAAAAATTAGCCCGCCCCGATAGTATAGTCCGGCCTAGAATGCTGGCCTGTCGAGCCAGCGACCCGGGTTCAAATCCCGGTCGGGGCGCCATCCGTAGCTGTTTTAAGTTTCATATAAGTTCATATGAGTTGATATTTATTCTTCTTGATAGCAGAAGAATAAATAGTAATGATGAAAATTTTTATAAGAATTTTTATAATTCTTGCATATAAGAATGCATATCGTGAGCTACTCTGTGAAGGATCAAGAGCCTATAATTGAAAATGAAGGCTCTTCCCGAGGGTGGCTATGGCTCAAGATGTGGGGTTTATGAAGTGCCCCTGAATGCCCCTAAGCCCGATGAAAATCCGAGTGGAATGCAGGGGAATAAGAATGATGCAATGAAAAATTATATGAACTTATATGAATCCATGTAAGAGCTGAACCCCACTAAATGATATCGTGAGTATAGACTTTTACTGTAGTCCCGAACATCCTCACTCTCGCAGGAACCTTCGTCCTTTAGGGCAGAGTCAGAAATATTTCTCATACTGAATATCATAATTCTTAAATAAGGAAAAATAAAATAATTTTGTTTTTGATATTATTCTTAAAGTCGGTGATAAATTATTGAGTAAAGAAAAAGTAAGATTAGCACGTTCTGCTATATACTTAACATTACAAGGGTTATCTTCTTCAATACTCGGAATAATTTATTTTGCATTTATTGCAAGACTTCTATTAGAAATCTCAGATCTAGGAAAAATAGTATCAATTTCAATGTTTTCTGATCTTTTAGTTACATTTACAACACTTTCAATTTCATCAGCAGTTACTAAATATTTTTCTGAAAGCATAGGAAAAGAGGATGAAAAAGGAGCACATGGAGTTATAATAAATGGTCTTAAATTTTTATTACTATCTGCCATATCAAGTAGTGCAATATGTATAATATTTGCATCACAAATTTCTTTAATATTTTTAAAAGATTCAAAGGATTTCTTTTATTTTTGGTTATTATCAATTAATATATTTCTTGTAATTTTATCTCAATTATTTACATCAATAATATATGCAGCACAAATGTTTAGAGAATACTTTATTACATACATAATATCAAATTTCATTAAGACTTTCACATCGATAATATTATTAGAAATGAAGTTTGGGATAATTGGAGTATTAACCGCATGGATTGCTGGAAGTTCTTCACTTTTTTTAGTCTCATTAATTTTTTCTAAGAATTTATTAAAAATAGGAAAGAATAAAGGAGAATTTTCACTTAAGACTATGTTAAAATACTCTGTCCCAATTTATGGATCTTCAATAATTAGCTATTTTCAGTCTACCATAGATAAGTATGTAATATTGCTATTGACTAATCAAGAAATTCTTGGATTGTATGCTCCAGCAGTAACTGCCATGGCATATGTAGCTGGATTCTCAGGATATATCACATCAGCAATTTTTCCAAAAATGTCAGAACTTTTTGGTAAAAAAGACTTAGATACTATGTTGAAAGGCTTAAAGGAAGTTTCTAGATATGCTTCTATAATCTACGTTCCATTAGCATTTGGTTTAGCTGCTGTCTCTATTCCCACTATAGATCTTTTTGCAGGAAGTAGATATGTGGGAGGGGGGCCGGTATTAATGATATTAGCGTTAACATCAATAATATTACCGATTAGTAATACCCTAGGAGTTTATTTCGCTTCAATTGGTAATACTAAGGTATTCTTTATTTCATCATTATTTTCACTCATTATGGGAAGTACTTTTTCATTAATACTTGTTCCAGTATTAAGCATAATAGGTGCAGCATTAGCTAGAGGGTTCTCAACATTTTTTGGTTTTATTATCTTTCTATTCTATTTAGAAAATAAAAAAATTATAGATTGGAAAAATTTTCTGAAAGTCTCTATTATTTCATTAATGATGGCCATAGTTGTATATGGTCTAACATTAATTGTTTATTCTAAATATCTTCTTCCAATCTACATACTAATAGGTGGCATAATATATATTACATTAATAATAATATTAAAAGTAATAAATAAAAGTGATATTGAGCTTATGATTGATATACTCCCAGATAATATTAAAAATAAAGTTAAGATAATAATTCATAAATTCTTTCCTTTATCCAATTAAAATTACCGTCAATAATGTTTCTTTTATTAAAAATTTCTTCATAAATCTTTCTACCAAATTCATCATCACTTTTAACTTTTAATATTATAGAGTTTGGATGTAATTTTTCTCCTTTTATTAATCCATCTTTATCACCATCAATTATTCCTATAATTGGAATATCAAATCTTTCTAGGATATCACCTACAATAGCTGTAGTATCATCACCTATGGTTACAGCACAACATATTCCTTCTTCTATAAATTTGAAAATATTGTAACCAGCATGTTCTATATAAGCAATTTTTTCTTTTTTGACCATAGGGATATAAGTTCTTTTATTACTTTCATCTCTTAATAAAGAAATTGAATCAATTTTTGCATTTTTTAAATCAATTTTCCCAATTTTCTCAATACCATGTTTTTTAATTTCTACTCCTTTTATATCAATAATATTATTATTTTCACAAACTATAATTACATCATTACTTTTAACTTTTCCAACTATTATACCATTAATTAATAACCAATCTCCAATTTCAGTTGCTAATACTTTTCTATATTCTTTGTTTCCATCTATCCAATAATTATTCCCAAAATCAATCCCTTTCATTAATTTAAATTTTAAATCATTGGCAATTTTTTTAGCGATATCTTCTATTTCTTCATTAATATAAGCAACAGTATGAGTATTTGTTTCTATTCCTATTATAGGATATTTAATTTTCTTTGAAAGATGCCAAATATCAGCAAGCATACGATTAACTGATGTTGTATGTGTTGCACTAATGACTAAATCAAAATTCTCTTTATTTATCCAATCTACAAATCTTTCTTTTAAAATATTAATATTACTAACATTATTATCCATCATGGCAATTCTTCCCATAGTTCCTGCCACAACACAACATAGCTCTCCATAATTTTTTATAACATCTATAATACGATTTGCCCAACCATTATCAAAAATTTTTGACATATGAAATCTTAAGCAAATTCTTTTAATCATTAAAAAATAAAAAATTCAAAGGATCAATATATTATTTATGGTTAAAATTTCTGTTATTATTCCTACATATAATGAAGAAAAGAATATTGCTCATACACTTTATTATTTATCAAAACAAACATTACCAAGAAAGGATTATGAAATTATAGTAGTTGATGGTGGAAGTAAAGATAGGACTGTAGATATTGCATCAAAATATGCAGATAAAGTTATAATGCAAAAAAGTAAGGGTGTGGGAGGAGCAAGAAATGATGGTGTTATAATTGCAAGAGGAGAAATTATTGTTCATACAGATGCAGATGTTATTGTAGAGAAAAATTGGCTTGAAAATATACTAAAAAATTTTCATAATGATGTAATAGCAGTATGTGGGATAGAAGAACCATTAGAGAATGAAATAAAATATAGAATACTTTATACTATCATAAATTTAATTACATATATAGCAGCAAAAATAGGAATTGTGTGGACAAGAGGGACGAATACTGCAGTACGTAAAGATATTTTTCTAAAGATTGGAGGTTATAAGGATTATCCTATATGTGATGATGGAGAATTGGGGTTGAGATTGAGAAAAATTGGTAAAATAGTTTATTCTAATAAGATTATTGTGAAAGTCTCATTGAGAAGATTTAAGAAATATGGAATATTAAAAGTAATTAAAGAATGGATAAAAGGAGATATAATGGTTCTCATGGGGAAAAGACCTTATGCTAAATATCACAAAGAAATATATTAAATTCAAATATTTTCATTCCTGCTTGAAAAGCGAGGGGGTTCAATTGTAATCTTTAACATTTTCAATTCTTAAAGATAAGTGATTTTTCTTAAAGTTAAATTTCTATATAAGCCTAGACGCGGGTCCGCCGGGATTTGAACCCGGGACCTTCGGCTCCGAAGGCCGACGCGCTATCCATACTGCGCTACGGACCCATAATAGAGATTGAAAAAGTTTAATATTAACATTCCTAATTAGTAAACGGGAATAAAAATGTCAAAAAATGAAGAAAAATCAAATAAAGAACTTGTATTACCTACAGAAGGACAAGTAGTTGGGATAATAACTCAGCTTTTAGGCTTCAATAGAGTCAAAGTAAAATGTGCTGATGGTAAGACTAGAGTATGTAGAATACCAGGAAAAATGATAAAAAAAGTTTGGTTAAAAGAAGGAGATGTTGTTCTAGTTGCTCCATGGGAATTTCAATATGATGAAAAGGGCGATATTATATGGCGATATGAAAAAAATGAGATTAAAGAATTAAAAGAAAGAGGATTATTAGGAGTATTAGCTTAGTTGATTATAATGTGGAAAAATGATATTACCAAGGAAATTGAGAAGAAAAGACTAAAAATAAGAAAAGATGAAGATTTATTTGAAACTGTTGAAGAAGTTTTTGATACTCGTACTTTAATGGCACTTTACAGGATAATAAATAAAGGTATTATAAGTGAGATGAGAGGAGTAGTAAAAAGTGGAAAGGAATCAAGAGTTTATTGGGCAAAGGATAAGAATGATAATGATATTGCAGTTAAAATATATCTAACATCATCTATGGAATTTAGAAAAAGTATATTTCAATATATTCAAGGAGATCCAAGATTTAAAGTAGTAAAAGACTATAGAAAGATGATATATACTTGGGCACAAAAGGAATATAAAAATCTTCAAATTGCTTATGAGGTGAATGTTTCAGTACCAAAACCAATATATGTTTATGAAAACATTTTAGTTATGGAATTTATAGGGGAAAATGGTGTGCCAGCACCATTATTAAAAGATTTATCTGTAATAAATATAGAATTATTCAATCAAATAATAGATGCTATTAAAAAGCTCTATAATAAGGCAAAAATTATACATGCTGATTTAAGTGAATATAATATTATGGTAAGAAATAATAAAATTTATATTATAGATTTTGGACAAGCAGTAACAATTGAACATCCTATGAGTTATGAATTTTTATTAAGAGATATTAAGAATATTGTGAGGTTTTTTAGGAAAAATGGAATTGATGTCCCAGATGATGAGGTGATAATAAAATGGATAAAGGAAGTATGAATAGAATTTATTTAAAAATTCCAATAGATAGAATTGGTGTAGTAATTGGAGAGAAAGGAGAAGTAAAGAGTGAAATTGAAAAAAGGACAGAGACAAAGATTTATATTGATGGTAAAACTGGAGAGGTCATAATAGAGCCTTCTTCAGAAAAATGTAATCCCGCAAATATTTTAAAAGCAAAGGATGTAATAACAGCTATTGCATCAGGTTTTAGTCATGAAAGAGCTTTTAGATTATTTGAAGAAAATCAAGTATTAGATATTATAAATTTAAAAGAAATTATAGGAAATGAGAGAGAAAAGTTGGTGAGAATTAAGGGGAGAATAATTGGAGAGAAGGGAAAAACAAGAAAAATTATAGAAGAACAAACAGGAACTTATGTTTCAATCCATGATAATACAGTGGCAATAATAGGAGATTATGAAGAAGTAAGAGTGGCTAGAGAGGCTATAGAAATGTTGATAAAAGGAATGCAACATGGAACAGTTTATAGATTTTTAGGTAGAAAACATTTTGATTTAAAGAAGAAAGAAATTTCATTATGGGAGGAGAAAATTGAATTAAAGGAGGATACGTAGTGTCTGGTGAGAAATTTAAAGCTATTTCTGTTGCAGATTTTTTCTATAAGAATAGAGAAATTGCAGGATTTGATAATCCTGTAAGAGCAACATATACAATAGTTAGAGAGCTTGTAGAAAATGCACTTGATGCTTGTGAGCAATATTCTATATTACCAGATGTAAGAGTTAAACTAATAGATGAAGGAAATTCAATATATAGGCTAAAGGTAGAAGATAATGGAATTGGAGTACCTTATGAACAAATACCTTATGCTTTTGGACAAATATTATTTGGTTCTAAATATACATTAAGACAAAGTAGAGGTATTTTTGGACTTGGAGGGAAAATGGCAGTTTTATATGGTCAGATAACAGCTCATAGTAATGTTAAAGTTATTTCAAGTCAAGGTGGATATGAAAAATATATGTTTGAATTAAGTATAAATATACAAGAAAATAAGCCAATAATAAAGAAAAAAGAAGTTAGACCAAATCCTGGTAGATGGCGAGGGACAATAGTAGAAATCAAATTTGAAGGAGATTATATTAGAGCAAAACCAAAAATTATAGAGTACTTTAGACAAACATCAATAATCTTACCATATGCAAATATCTTATTTATAGATCCTGATGGTGTACTTTATAGATTTGATAGAATAACAACAGTAATGCCAAAGCCTCCTCAAGAAATAAAACCTCATCCTCATGGAATAGATATAGAAATGATTAATAGAATGATTAATTCAAGTAGAAGTTCTACTCTACTTGATTTTCTAGTAAATAATTTTCATAGAGTTGGAGTTGCAACAGCATTAAGTTTTCTAAAAAGTGTAAAAATTGATCCAGAAATGAATCCAAGAGATTTAAAACCTGAGGATATTGTAAAATTAGTAAATAAAATGAAAGTTTATGATAAATTTAGACCACCTGATCCTGATTGCCTATCATGTATTGGACCTGAATTATTTAAAGCTGGAATTATTAGAGAATTCAATCCTGAGTTTGTAACAGTAACTCAAAGAAAACCATCTGCTTATTCTGGTCATCCATTTATAGTTGAGGCAGCAATAGCCTATGGAGGAAGAATACCAATTGTACCTCCAGATGAGATATTAGTTTATAGGTATGCAAATAAAATACCATTACTTTATGATCTTCATAATGATGTGACAATGAAAGTAATTAAAAAAATAAATTGGAAGAGATATAAGATTGATCTAGCTAATATGCCATTAGCATTTTTTGTTCATATATGCTCTACTAAAATACCTTATAAAACAGTAGGAAAAGAGTATATTGCAGATAGACCTGAAGTAGAATATGAAATAGAATGGGCATTAAAAACATGTGCAAGAAATTTGAGGATCTATTTATCCAAAAAAGAAAAGATAAATATTGCACATAGAAGATATAGTATCATTGAAAAATATTTACCAATTATTTCACAATTTACTACAGAACTTGCAAATGAGAATACACAACCAAATTATGAAAAAATATTGAAGAGGTTGCAAATACATGCAAAAGAGAGCGAACAAAGAAGTATTATCCAAGTTAATTGAGCTAGGAAAAGAAGTTTATAGACAAATAGAAAGAGGAGAATTCCCTAGAGTTAAAATTCCAATAAGAAGTACATCTAATATCATATTTGATAAAACATTAAATCAATTGGTCTTAGGACCAGAGGTTTCTGAAAAAAATGCAGGTAATATTAANCAAATAAGATCTTTAGCNCAATTTTTATGGGTTGCTACATTTGCAAAAAGGCTTATAGAAGAAGGAAAGAGTAGTACATTAAGAGATCTATTTTATCATTCTCTTAATTATGAAGTAAAATTTAGAAAACAAATAGAATCGAATGAAGTAGTAGCAGATTTAGAAGCATTTCTGAGTATGCCTAGAGAGAGCTTCAATATATTTCCAAAAGAGAGAGCTTCAATATTCGGAGATCTTACAATTGAGTATACAACACCTGAAACACATAAAGGAGTAAGGGTAAATTTAAGTTCAAACCCTGATGGAGTAATGATAGGACTTTCAGTAGCTCATTCAGAATTTATATCATGTAATGCTGATAAGGTTTTTGTAATAGAAAAAAATGCAATATTTAGAAGATTTATAGAAGAAAAAGTTCATATAAAATTCAATGCAATACTAATAGATACTGCAGGACAAGCACCTAGAATGGCAAGATTACTAATAAGAAGATTAAATAATGAACTTAATTTACCAATATATATTCTCACAGATGCAGATCCTTGGGGTATGCATATTGCTATGGTAATAATAAAAGGATCTGCAAATGCAGCTCATTTAAGAGATCTGACCACACCAAAAGCAAAATGGATTGGATTATGGGCAACTGATATAAGAAGATTTAACTTACCATCATTCCCTCTTACAAAACTTGATGAAGAAAGAATAAAAACACTTGAAGAGGATCCCAGATATAGAGATTTTGAATGGCAAAGTGAATTACAAGAATTTAAAAGAATGAAAAGAAGAGCTGAACTTGAAAGTTTTAGTGCTTATGGATTAAATGCTATAGTTGAAAAGTATCTTCCAAAGAAATTAAAAATGATAGAAGAGATGGATTAATTTTTCAATAATAAATATTCTTAAATATTAGAATTATAATATGCGTAAAGTTTAATATAAGTTATTGAATTCAATTTAGTTGAGCCGCGGTAGCTCAGCCTGGTAGAGCGGCGGGCTGTTAACCCGTCGGTCGAAGGTTCGAGTCCTTCCCGCGGCGCCATTCTCTAAACTCGCGTCACTTTCTTTTTCTGAAGAACTTCAATCCATCATGCTCACAGACATATTCAAAGCCAGCTTCTATCAGCTTTGTAATTTCCTCAGACGTTCTTGCCAAACCGCAGGATCCTTAGACCCGCTTGAGTGGAGAAGTGCTTGAGCGAGCATGAGAACCTCGGTTCGATGACTCCTTCGGAGTGATGTCAACGAGTAAGAGTCAGTAGAGCTCTTGAAGAGAAATAAGTTGAGTCTCTTTGCTCAATGTCTTTTAGCTTGAGGACGCCATTAGGGAGACCCTAATTGCCCGAAGGTGTACAACCTCTCCCTCTAAGTACTCTCACAGTAAGCTATATTAGGGGATGAAAGAAATTTACAGAAATATTAAGTATAGGACACAAACCCTCTGAAAACAGCTCTTAAGGATGGTGAAAAGATTGTCTTCTGAAGTAAAGTTACTCGACATGGAAGCGGAGAAAGGTAGGTGGATATTGATTTTGGCAGGTTTGATTATAAACATAGCTTTGGGGGCGATATATGCTTACAGCATTATTCAAATACCAATTAAGAGGTTATTTGAAACTGTCTATAGTTTGAAAACGACAGCAACTGAGATGCAATTACCTTTTATCGTTTTTCTACTCATGTTTGCACTTATGATGCCGCTTATGGGGAAGTATATTGAGAAGTATGGGCCTAGAAAGATAGCAATTCTTGGTGGGATTGTCGTAGGCATGGGCTGGTTTGCGGCTTCATTCGCAACATCTCCTCTTTCTCTAGTGATCCTCTATGGGGTAATCGGCGGAATAGGCGTAGGAATGGTGTACAATTGTCCGATCGTCACTTCAGGAAGGTGGTTTCCCGACAAGCATGGACTTGCCGTGGGTTTGACACTTCTGGGTTTCGGATTCTCGGCTGCGATTACGGGGCCACTAATGGACTTCCTGATGGTAACTTATGGTGTGGAAAACTCTCTGCGTATTCTTGGAGCTCTCTACGCGGTCATGATCATTGTATGCGCTTTGGTTCTTCGCTTCCCTCCTGCAGGATGGACACCAAATAGGTGGAGGCCGCCCAAGGTCACTACTAAAACTATGACAGTAGATTTCATGCGGAACGAGATGGTCAGGACGAGGACCTTCTATGGCCTCTGGATCTGTTTCACAATAGGAACCTTGGCCGGCTTACTTGCCATCGGTGTCGCAAAGCCAGTAGGTCTTGAGGTGGCGAAGAACATCGGGATATCGGAGAAGGAGATTTCTGCGGTGCTTACAGCACTCGTGATCCCATTTGCATGTTGTAACGGATTTGGGAGACCACTTTTTGGATGGATAGTAGACAAACTTAAGCCCATGAGAGCAGCGTCGATATCTTTTATGCTGATCTTCTTAGCTTCGATAGCTATATATCTTTACCCTGCATCTCTAGTTTTTTATGCAATAGTGTTTGCGATTCTCTGGCTTAATTTAGGTGGATGGCTTGCAATTGCTCCAGCTTTGACTGCTACTTTCTTTGGAGTAAGGGACTATGCCAGGAACTACGGCCTCGTGTTTACAGCTTATGGAGCTGGAGCCGTAATAGGAAACTTACTAGTAGGGCAGGCAAAGGACATCTTCGGGGCATACATAGCAGCATTTCCTTATGTTGCAGTACTTGCATTGCTGGGACTTTTGGTTGCTTTGGTAACGTTTAAACCACCCAAAAAAGCTTAAAACCTTGATTTTTTAAAATCATTTAAATCAGATTTTTTTATTTCATCTGATTTAACTTTTCAAGATGAAATCAAAAATAAAAAACTTTAAATTATTTAAAAAAATAAGTATTAATTGTATGTGCTTTATTGGAGCCCCATTTATTTATATAGATGTAGAGAAGATTTTAAGTGAAGAAGAAACTAAAGAAGAAATCAAAATAACTAAAGAAAATAAAAAGCCCATAATTGCTATTCCATTATGTAAATAATAATATGTCAATTGAAAGCTTTAAGTTAGCAGATAATGAAATACTAATAGTAAAAGGAGAAAATGGATTATTAGGAATTGCAAAAGCTAAAGGTATAAATAAAGTTCTTATAGAGAGTTTTGAAAAAGAAATAGAATTAATAGTTAATCCAGAAGATATTATTGCAGTTTCATGCTTTAGTAATAATGAAAAATTTATAAGTGGAATAGCATGTATGATTTATTTAATTAGAGAAATAGGAATACCTCTTATTTCATTTCCTAAGGAAAGAAAAACTTCATTTATTCCTAATATGCTAATAGCCATAGGGAAACATATTATCTTAACTACAAAAATAGAGCCAGGAAAAGAAAGACAAAATATGTTGTGTGTAGCTAAAGATTTTGATAATATAGAAATAATCTCAAATAATGAAAACATAATATTAAAAGGAATTGATAAGATTAAAGTAAAGATGTTTAAGATTAGTCAATTTCACATACAATATAAGAATAATTATTAACTCTATATTTCCTCCATGATAATAATTTAACTGGATTTTTGTATAATGGACATTCTAAAACTAATGTATGATATTCACCATTCTCTCCTAATGGATCAATATTTCTATTCTTACTAAGAAAATAATCTAAAGTATCTTTTGATAATATAAAACCAAGCCATTCTTCACTTAAAATATTATTATCAATACATATTATCATCGCTTTAAATTTCTCCTCCATCATTTCTTTTAATATATCTAATGAAGACCTATGAAAAATTGGTTCAATAATGGATATATTAAGCTTTTTGCATATATTCTCTAGCCATTTAACATGATCTTCTATAAAAACATCTCCACTAACTAATGTATCAATATTAATTCTATTAAGAAGATTGATAAAACCATCTATACCATTTTTTAAATCAATAATGAATAATTGTTTATTCATTTTTTCTGCTATTTTTTTAAGAGCATTTATATTTTCTAAATGACCACTCGGTCTATTAAAAGTGGTAATAAAGGTAATTAAATAATCAATAGGAATACCTAATTTTTCTGCTAAGTAAATAGAATATAAAGAGTCCTTTCCAGAAAAAAGAGCAGCTCCTTTCATTTTCATCCATAAAATAATTAAAATTAATAAAATAAAAAATTTTGGAAAAAATAATTAGAATGTTTGTATAATTATTAAATGGGGTTAAGAATGTCTGAGATAATTGTCAAATGGTTAGGACATGCAAGTTTTCAAATAAAAACAGATAACAAAATAATCTATATTGATCCATATGAAGGAGAATATGAAGAAAAAGCAGATATTGTATTAGTTACTCATTCACATTATGACCATTGTGATACTTCAAAAATTAAGAAAATAATAAAAAAAGAAACAGTAATAATTGCACCTGAAGAATGTGCAAGGAAAATTAATGCAAAATCAATAAAGCCAGGAGAAAAGATAACAATTAATGGAATAACTATTCAAGCAGTTCATGCATATAATATTAGACGATTTAGATCTCCAGGTGTTCCATTTCATCCAAAGGGATTTGGTGTAGGTTATTTAATAACTATAGGTGATAAAACAATTTATCATGCAGGAGATACTGATTTTATTCCTGAAATGAAGGAATTAAAGAATATTACATTAGCTTTACTTCCAAGTGGAGGTACATACACAATGGATAATCCAGAAGCTGCTGAGGCTACTATAACAATTAATCCAAAAATTGTAATTCCAATGCATAGATGGGATACAAATCCAGAGGAATTCAAGAAAAAAGTAGAAGAAAAGTCAAGTATAAAAGTTGTAATACTTAATCCTGGTGAGATCTATAAACTAGAATGAATGAAATAAAGTTTTATAGTGAAAAAACAGGAAAGTACTATAGACTTGTAAGTACAAGTACTTGGCCATATTTAGAAATTTCAGGAATAAGAATGCATAGAGCAGATGAAGTAGATCCAAAAAAAGATGCTGAATTAAAAATAAAAGCAATTGGAAGAGTTTATGGAAGAGTTTTAGATTGCTGTACAGGTTTAGGGTATACTGCTATTTTACTGGCAAATAAGAAAAGTGTAGATGAAGTAATAACAATAGAAAAAGATGAAAATGTAATAATGATTGCTAAACAAAATCCATATTCAAAACCTCTTTTTGAAAACAGTAAAATAAAGCTTATAATTGGAGATGCTTTTGAAGAAATAAAAAAATTTGAAGATAAATACTTTAATTTTATAGTACATGATCCACCTAGAATAAGTATTGCTCATGAACTTTATTCTTTAGAGTTCTATAAACAACTCTATAGAATATTAAAAGATAATGGTAGGATATTACATTATGTTGGAAGGCCAGGAATAAGACAGGGTAAAAATTACATAAAAGGGATAATCCATAGATTGAGAATGGCTGGGTTCAAAAGAATTAAAATGGTAGATTATGCCCTAAGTTTGATAATCGAAAAAGTATAAAAGATATGGATGGATAATCCATATTTATGTCAGAAAGTGTAAAATTAAGAAAGACAAGAATTCTTACAGAAATTGCTACATTATCTGCAATGAGTGGAATAGGTGCTATGATTCCTATACCAAGTCCAATTGGTTCTATAGCTTTAGACTCTTTTCCAGGATACTTCATGGCTCTTTGGAGAGGAGCATTTAGTGGTGCACTTGTATTTGCTATTGGACATTTACTTTCTTCGATAAGAGCAGGATTTCCATTAGGATTGCTTCATATAGCTATAGCTTTACTCATGGCTACTGTAGGAATAATTATAGCAATTGTTAAAAATAGATTTGGGGTTATTACAGGTCTTATTAGTGGTATAATTTTAAATACAATAGGGGTAGTAATTGTAGTACCAGTTTTAGGATGGGGGGCTATTATAGTAATTACACCAATATTATTTTTAGCTTCTTTAGTTAATGCTATCATAGCAGGAATAATATACAAAATATTAGTGAAGACTTATGCGAAATATTAGAGATGTATTAGTAAAAAAACTAGGAAATTATTTCTTGATTATAAGTTGTGATTCTTCAGGTGCAATTGGTCCAAAAAATGGAGATATTCTAAAAGTTAATGGAGAGATTTTA
>QNVI01000052.1 GCA_004348015.1 Thermoproteota archaeon
GTAATAATTATAGCAAAAAAGTAACATTAAGTTATATAAACTTATATAAAATTAAAAACAGCAACCAAAGGCACTTTATTTTTCTGTAGTTGTTCTCAATAATTTTTAAGTCACATCTTGGGCATGTGATCAATTACTTTAATTATCAAATATCCAATACAAAAAAAGCCTCCCATTTTTCATTTTTAACTATCTTCATTAATGAGTATGTCATTGCCTTAACTCCTGTCTTATGACCATGCTTCTTTGGATTATATTCTTCTCCAAAAACTTTTGATTTAATAACATATTTGTCATTAATTTTTTCAATTTTTTCAACTTTTGCTTTTGAAATTACAAAACTTTTTGCATCAAAAAGGAACAATAAATGATCAATCCATTTATATAAAAGCTGTTCTAAGTCTATTCCATCTAATTCAATATCAATAACTTCTTTATCTTCAACAGATGCAACATCTATCATGACATCAAATGTTGCCTTTGCAGCTTCTTCAAATATTCCCTCTAGGCTATCTGCAACCACATGTACATAAACATCTGATGGATGGTCTAAATATGAGTAAACCATATTTTTCACCGGAATATTTATTATTAAACGAAGAATAAAAAATATCTTGCTCTATCTTATTTTGAGGTGAGTAATATTGACAATTCCTCTTAGGAAAATAGATGAATATATATGGGAAGTACCAAAAAGCTATAATCCTAATATGAAAGTTCCATGTAGAATTTATGCAGATGAAGTTTTACTTGAAAAAATGAAAGAAGATCTGACTATACAACAATGTGTAAATGTTGCACAACTTCCTGGCATATTGAAATTTTCCATAACTATGCCTGATGGTCATCAGGGTTATGGATTTCCAATAGGTGGAGTTGCAGCATTTGATGCTGAAGAAGGTGTTATTTCTCCAGGTGGAGTAGGTTATGATATTAATTGTGGTGTAAGACTAGTATTAACAAATTTAGATATAAAAGATGTCCGCCCTCATCTCACAAAATTAATAGATACCTTATTTGATCTTGTTCCTTCAGGTCTTGGAAGTAAAGGAGGAATTCGTCTAGATACAAGTCAGCAAAATCGTGTTTTAGACACTGGTGTACTATGGGCGATAGAGAATGGATATGGTTGGGATGAAGATGCTAGGAGATGTGAAGAAGGAGGTTATATGAAAACTGCAGATCATACAAAAGTATCTAATACTGCAAAATCAAGAGGAGCAAGTCAGCTTGGAACACTTGGAAGTGGAAATCATTTTCTTGAAGTACAAATTGTAGATAGGATTTATGATCAACATATTGCTAAAAAATTTGGTATAGAAAGAGAAGGACAAGTTGTTGTAATGATACATTCAGGTAGTAGAGGCCTAGGTCATCAGGTATGTAGTGATTACTTACATGTAATGGAACATGCAGTTTCAAAATACAAAATAAAAATTCCTGATAGAGAACTTGTATGTGTTCCTGCTAATAGTCCTGAAGCAAAGGATTATTTTGCAGCAATGTCTGCAGCATGTAATTACGCATGGGCAAATAGACAATGTATAACACATTGGACAAGAGAAGCTTTTCAAAAAGTATTCAAAACTGATCCTGAAAAACTAGGAATGCATGTATTATATGATGTTGCTCATAATATAGCTAAACTAGAAGAGCATGTTTATGATGGAAAAAGAGTTAAGGTTTTTGTTCATAGAAAAGGTGCAACAAGGGCTTTTCCAGCTGGAAGACCAGAATTACCACAAGAATATATAGATATAGGACAGCCAGTATTGATCCCTGGTAGCATGGGTACAGCATCTTATCTATTACTAGGTGCTCCAGCATCAATGGAATTAAGTTGGGGATCTACAGCTCATGGAGCTGGAAGATATTTGAGTAGAGAAGCTGCCATAAAGAAGTATTGGGGTAGTGAAGTAAAAAGAGAATTAGAAGATAGAGGAATTCTTATTAGAGCAGCTAATATTCGTGTAATCGCAGAAGAAGCTCCTGGAGCTTATAAAGATGTTGATAGAGTTGCAGAAGTTTCTCATAAACTTGGAATTGCCACATTAGTAGCAAGAATGATTCCAATAGGAGTGACAAAAGGTTGATTTTATCTGAATTTAGAAATTTTTTTATAATTCATGAAGAAACATTTGAAGAAGTAGGCTTATCATCAAATGTTTATATATTAAAATCTAATAATGGCTATATAATATTTGATACTAGTGGTCATAAAGAACTTTTAAAATTTTTAATTGATATAGGAATAAATAAAGATAAAATTATCTGTGCTTTTTTAACTCATGGTCATTTTGATCATTCAAATGGTGCTATTTCACTTATAAAAAATAATATAAAATGTTATATGAGCTATGAAGATCTTTATTTAATAGATTTTAGTCCAGTCCTCGATATTAATGATGGTGAAAAAATACTTGAAAAAGTAAATTTAGAGGTATTAAAAACACCAGGACATACACCTGGGAGTACTTGCTTTTATTCAGAATCAGAAGCACTATTAATAAGTGGAGATACTGTATTCTCTGATGGATGCTTTGGTAGAACAGATCTTCCTGGAGGAAATAGTGTAGCAATTAAAAATAGTTTACGTATTCTTTCATCATTAAATATTGAAGTACTATTCCCTGGTCATGGGAATTATGTAACAAAAGGCGGCTCAAAAATAATAAACTATGCATTAAATAATGCAGAACACTTGATATAGTTTTCTTGAATATAATATTAATTAATAAGTGTTATTTCTCGCCTTCCTTCTTTATATTCTATTTCATTAATATGAAGAACTTCCTTTAATAACCATTCATTTCTTTTACACAATTCGATTACTTCTTTTGATTCTTGAATTATTGCTTTTTTTACTAATGCAGAAAGTGCCATCCTATTCTCAACTTTCTTAGATCTTAAACTGGCGATTATATCTACTAACTTCTCACCATTACTACCATCAACTTCTGGCACTTCATCTAAACTAGGATATGGAGCTATATTTATGGAAATATATCCTTCTCTTTCCTTAAATAATCTATGGTAAATCTCTTCAGCTATATGTGGACATATTGGGTTAAGTAGTCTTATAAATATCCATATTATCTTATAAAGTATAGCCTCCACGTTATCTTTATCATCTTGACTTATTGGTGAATAAAGCCTTGGCTTAATAGCTTCAATATATTGATCACAAAAATCATGCCAATAGAATTGTTTTAGCATTTCAACAGCAATATGAAATTGATATTTCTCCATTGCATCATCTACAATAGCTATAGTATTTCTTAGTTTTGCTAGAATCCACTTATCTATATCATTAAGTTGAGTAATGTTGATCTTCTTTTCTCCATTAATCATAAACTGACTTGCAAATCTAACAGACGACCATATCTTCTGTAAAAAAGATTTCCCATGTCTTACAGGTTCCCATTTAAATGGAAAATCAGAACCCAATGTAAGGGATAATAATGCCTGTCTTAAAGCATCTGCTCCATATTTTTCTATGCCCTCTTCCGGCATTATTACATTACCCTTTGATTTTGACATTCTTGTTCCGTCAGGTCCAAGTATGTGACCATTTATTACTACACTTTTAAATGGACCTACTTCCGTTATTATTTTACATCTCAATATTGTATAATACAACCAAGTTCTAATAATATCATGACCTTGTTGTCTTAAGTCAACAGGATATGTTCTATTGAAAAAAGTCTTATCTTCAAAGAATCTAGTAATAATTAGTGGTGTAATACTAGAATCTACCCAACAATCACATACATCAGAAGTTCCTGAGATTTTGTTACTTCCACATTTTGGACAGGAATTGATAGGTGGTTTGTCTTTTATTGTATCTACTGGAAGTTGTTCTTTTTTTGGTGGAATTATAAATCCACAATCTTCACAATACCAAAATGGTATAGGTGTTCCAAATATTCTTTGTCTAGATATTACCCAATCCCATTCTATATTGTTAATCCACTCTAATAATCTTTGTTTCATATATTTTGGAATCCAATTCATCTTTTCTTCTTCTTCAATTATCTCCTCTTTAAAATCCTTAGACTTGATAAACCACTGATCTTTTACAATGAATTCAATTGGCGTCATACAATCTGATCTTTCAATATGGACTAATATGTTATGAAGAATTTCTTCTTCTCTAGTTATAAGTCCTAACTTTCTTAAATCTTCTACAATTTCTTTTCTTGCCTCTATAACACTCATACCTGAATATTTACCAGAATTTATTATCTTTCCTTCTTCATCTATTACAGAAATTATAGGGAGATTATATCTTTGTTGCCATCTTATATCTTGTTCATCTCCATAAGTACAAATCATGACAATACCTGTTCCAAAATTGGGATCTACTGCATTATCTTCTAAGACCCTTACTTTATTTCCAAATATTGGGACTTCAACTTCCTTACCAACTAAATTTTTATATCTTTCATCATTTGGATTTATTGCAATTGCTACACATGCACTTAATAATTCAGGTCTTGTTGTAGCAATTTCAATGAATTCATTATCTGTAATTCTAAACTTTATATAATATAGCTTACCTCTTTTTTGTATGTGTCCAACTTCAGCTTGGGAAAGAGCAGTTCCACATTTACTACACCAATGAACTGGAAATTTCTTCCTATAAATCAATCCTTTTTCATACATTATTAATAATGTATATTGAACAGCCTTCCAATAATTTTTATCCATTGTTCTATATTCAAATTGCTCCCAATCAGGTCTATATCCTATTCTTATCATTGCTCTTTTCATACTTTTAATCATATTATTCGTCCATTCTATACATTTGCTTCTAAATAATTCTCTATTCTCCTTTGGTATTCCTAATTTATATTGAACTTTAAGTTCTGTTGGAAGTCCTTGGGAATCCCATCCTTGGGGTAAAAGCACATCAAATCCTTTCATTCTTTTATATCTTGCTATAGTATCATTTAATATACACCAATAAGCATGCCCCATATGAAGTTCTCCAGATGTAAAAGGAGGAGGTGTATCTATTACAAATACAGGTCTCCCATCATTTTTAAACTTAAAAACAGGGTAATACTCTTCACTTAGCCATATTTTTTGCCATTTTTCCTCAATATCTTTTGGAGAATAAATTTTTTCCAAAATTATCCTCCTTAATGTCGAGCTATTTTCTTACTTTTGGTTATTTCTCTCTCATCTATTGCTTTAATTGCTTTTAATGCGAATTCAGCTTCCATTCTATCTATCTCTTCTTCAAAATGTCTTACACCACTACGTTCAATTTCCCTTAAAACCTCTCTTATTTCTTTACCCCATCTTTTTTCAATATCTCTTATTTTTGATATAAAGTAACTTTTAGAAAATCCCATGGTTTCTTCTACACATGGAGGAGCTTCAATATTTAAAATTCTACAGACTTCTATTAAAGCTAAACATATTGATGGCTCTCTTTCAGCTGGACATCTATCTTCACAATAACTTTTAGCATATTTAATTATCCTTCTGAGATCTATCTCATCTATTTCCATAATAAATTCACCTCTCTGGCCTCTGACTGTTCTTTTCTGCATCTTTTACTCTGCGAACTCGGCAAACTCATCATTGGCCATAAACAAAATATACAGAGGGCAGAAATAAATTTTTTTAGTTAAACTTATTATTCTTAATATGTGGTGAGATCATGGGTGGAAGACAAAGAACTACTATATTAGAGTCTATAGGTAAAGAAGAAAGAGAAGGGAAAAAAGAGAAGAAGAAATAGGATGTCCTTAAAAAGAAATTATAATTTAACTGTATGTATTCCTTCTTCTATTGTTTCTTTAGTTGATACTCTTATTGAGAAAACCATACTTATCGGACAAATTGCCAGGACTATTTCCATCTATAGAGTAAACAGAATTTTAATCTATATTGATTCAGAAAAAAAAGACCTATTTTTTATTAAAGAATTATTAGAATATTTAGAGACTCCACAATATCTTAGGAAGTACTTATTTCCTATAAGTAAAAATCTTAGATATGCTGGTTGTTTACCACCATTAAGAACACCACATCACCCAACAATCGACTCTGATATTGGATATAGGGATGGCTTTGTAATAGAGAGTAACGATAAAAAATCCATTGTAGATATAGGATTTAAGGAACCAATAATTTGTCCATATCCTCTTCCACGTAATAAAAGAGTCTCTTTAAAGAAAGAAAAGGAAATATGGATTCCAGTAAAAAAAGAGGAAATTCCATATTATTGGGGTTATGAAGTAATTATAGATCTGAAGGGGTTACATCATCATTTAGTAAAATATAATTACGATTATGTTATAGCAACTTCTAGACTTGGAAAACCAATAAATATAGTGTTTAAGGAAATTAAAGAAATGCTTAAACCTGGTAAAAATATAGCAATTTTATTTGGTTCTCCACGAGAAGGATTACATAATATTTTCCTTAAATATTCATTGAATCTTGAAAATTATTGTGATGTCATAGTTAATATGGTTCCAAATCAAGGAACACAAACAATAAGAACAGAAGAAGCCTTAATGATTTCATTAGCTATTTTATCCTTTATTGATGAGATCTGATTTTCTTTATAATAAGAACTAATGATCAAATTCTAGTATTTTAGACTTATATTAGCTTCAAATCTAACCCTCGCCATAAAGGACTAGGTTTCCAGTTGTAATTCTGAATAGATTTAAGAGATTAATTCCTAAGGAAGATTTCCTTAGTCGAGAGGAAATAAAAAATTAAATTTCTAATGGATAGAAATATATTTTAGTTTGTTAGCTTAGCGAATTATAGCTAGAAGGGAAGATAAAATGGGTCATAGGAAAAAGAAAGCTCCAAGAAGAGGCTCATTAATGTATTATCCTAGAGTAAGAGCTAGACGTATAACTGGCAGGATAAGGACTTGGCCAAAGGTAACTGGTCCTCCACGTTTATTGGGTTTTGCCGGATATAAAGTTGGAACAACTCATGTAGTTTTAATTGAAAATAGACCTAAGAGTCCACTCTATGGAAAAGAGGTTATAAGAGAAGTAACTATTGTAGAAGTTCCTCCTATTTTTGTGTATGGTATTAGAGCTTATATTAAGACTGTAAAGGGATTAAAGACATTCACTGAAGTACTACATACTTCACTTCCAAAATATGCTGAACGTACAGTTTCCATTCCAAAGAAAACAGATTTTTCAGAAAATATACGCAAAATAGAAGAAAATTTAGACAAGATTAATGAAATAAGAATTTTAGCATTAACTCAACCACATAAGAGTGGTTTAAGAAAGAAAACTCCTGAGGTACTCGAAATAGCAATTGGAGGAGATAACATAAAGGCCATATATGAATACGCTAAGAGTTTACTAGGTAAAGAAGTTAGAGCAAAAGAATTCTTTTCTGAGGGATTATTAGTTGACGTTACTGCTGTAACAAAAGGTAAGGGATTTGCTGGTGTAGTAAAGAGATTTGGTGTAAAAATTCTTCCAAAATGGCATAAGCATAGAAAAGGACATAGAGTTGTAGGTGCAATAAGTACTGGTCATCCAACTATGTTATTCACTGTTCCACGTCCTGGAAAAATGGGCTTCCATCAAAGAACTGAATATAATAAACTTATTCTTAAAGTTGGAGAAAATCCATCAGAAATTAATGTAGCAGGTGGATATTTACATTATGGACTAGTAAGAGGAGATTATGTAGTAATAGCAGGAACAATTCCTGGTCCTCCAAAAAGATTAATAAGATTTAGATTAGCAATAAGAGCAAAAGAAAAACAATTGCAACCTCCAAAGATTACAGCTATAAGTTTATCATCAAAACAGGGGGTATAAATATTGTCAACAGTTCCAATCTATTCCCTAGATGGAAGTATTAAAGGAGAAATAAAACTTCCTAATGTATTTTTAGAGGATATAAGGCCTGATTTGATAAGAAGAGCTGTTATTTCTTCTATTACTGCAAGGATACAACCAAAGGGAAGAGATCCAATGGCTGGTAAAAGAACTACTGCAGAAAGCCTAGGTGTTGGATATGATCTATCAAGAGTTCCACGTATAAAGGGAAGTATTCGTGCAGCTTTTGCTCCTTGTGTTGTAAAGGGAAGATTAGCTTTTCCACCAAAGACTGAGAAAATAATTCATGAAAAAATAAATAGAAAAGAAAGAAGACTTGCTCTGAGATCCGCTATTGCAGCTACTGCTGTTAGGGAATGGGTAATAAGGAGAGGCCATATAATTAAAGATAGTATCCCTCTTCCAATAGTTGTCTCAGATGAAATTAAAAATATTAAAAAAGCAAAAGAATTTAGAGAATTCTTAATGAAATTGTCCTTATGGGATGATGTTATTAGAGCAAAAGAAGGAATAAGAGAACGAGCTGGAAAGGGTAAGCGAAGAGGAAGAAGATGGAAAAAACCAAAGAGTATATTACTAGTAACTGATGAATTAAATACCCCATTAAGATTAGCTGCAAGAAATTTTCCAGGCTTAGATTATTCTGATATTCGCTCTTTGAATGTAGAAATTCTAGCACCTGGAGGCCATCCTGGAAGACTAACCATTTGGACTGAATCTGCTATAAAAAAACTTGAGGAGGTATTTGCTTAGATGGATCCATATGAAATAATTATAAGACCTGTATCTACAGAATCCGCTATTGAAAGGATAGAAAAAGAAAATAAATTAACATTTATTGTGAATATTAAAGCAAATAAGAAAATGATAAAAGATGCTTTTGAGAAACTATATAATGTAAAAGTAGAAAAAATTAATACACTTATTACATCATCAGGTGAAAAGAAGGCAATAATAAAACTTAAAAAGGAATATAGTGCTGCAGAATTAGCAACAAAATTAGGTTTATTGTAGGTGGTAATATGGGAAAACGTTTATTGGTTCAAAGAAGAGGGCGTGGAACTTCTGTATTTAAATCACCATCATGGAAACGTATTGGTGAAGTTCATTATCCACCTATGACGGATTCTCCTATTGAATTTGTTGTAAAGGATATAGTACATGATCCAGGTAGGGGGGCACCACTAGCTATAATTAAAGATAATAAAGGTACGGAATCCATTATTATTGCCCCTGAGGGACTATTTGTAGGACAAAAAATCTCCATCGGTCCTGCTTCTTCAATTAATGTGGGAAATGTACTACCACTCAGAGATATACCCGATGGTACTCAAGTTTTTAATATTGAAGGAAGGCCAGGTGATGGTGGAAAATTTGTTAGAACAGCTGGAAGTTATGCTACTGTTATTTCGCATTCTGGCAATAATGTACTAGTTCAATTACCATCTGGAAAAGTTAAATCCTTTAATGATTTATGTAGAGCTACAATAGGTATTGTAGCAGCTGGAGGAATAATTGAGAAACCATTATTAAAGGCTGGAGCAAATTATTATAAATGTAAAGCAAAATCAATTAAGTACCCTACTGTGAGAGGAAAAGCTATGAATCCATGCTCACATCCTCATGGTGGCGGTTCTCATCCAAAAGGTGGTACTCCTGTTGCTAGAACTGCTCCACCAGGACAGAAAGTAGGTATTATTGCACCTAGAAGAACTGGTAGGAAAAAGAGGTGATACAATGTCTAGGGAATTTACATATAGAGGTTATAATCTATCACAATTACTTAATATGCCAATGGACGAATTTATTAAACTTCTTCCAAGCAGACAAAGAAGATCATTAATGAGAGGTTTAACACCAGAACAAAAGAAACTAATCAAGAAAATAAGAAAAGTAAAGGCATCAGGAAAGAAGACTGTTATCAGAACTCATTGTAGGGATATGGTAATATTACCAGAAATGGTAGGATTAACTATATGTGTTCATAATGGAAAGGAATTTGTCCCTGTAGAAATAATTCCAGAAATGATTGGTCATTATCTTGGAGAATTTGCTATAACTACTGCTAGAGTTATACATGGAGCACCAGGACTTAAAGCAACAAGAAGCTCTATGTTTGTTCCACTAAAGTAATTGTTTCTACAAAAACTCTGAAATACCAATAAATAATCCAAGAGCAAATACTGACCTCCTCCCCGCCCTAAAGGGCAAGGCTTGATCGTTGTCAGAATATGGGAAAAATATTGAGGTTATTTTAAAAAACTTTTTATATTTCTCACAATTCTTTAGCTTGTAATATGTGGAAGTGGTTTAATGCCTGAGTGGGGTTACTCTATTCAAAATTATGATCCTGAAAAAATGGCAAAAGCTAGTGGTAGAGATCTTCATATTTCGACCAAAGAAGCTGTGGAAATATGTAATGCTATAAGAAATATGAAATTAGATGAAGCTATTGAGTATTTAAAAAGAGTAATAGAAAAGAAAGAAGCCATACCATATAGACGTTATAGGAAACTGTTACCTCACCATTCAGGTATTAGTGAAAGATTTGGTATTCCTACAGGTAGATACCCTATTAAGGCATGTAAAGCAATTTTAAAAGTTCTAGAAAATGCTAAAGTAAATGCTGAGAATAAAGGTCTAAATATTGAAAATTTAAGAATTTGTCATGCAGCTGCACATAAAGGATTGAGGATAAGAAGTTACCTTCCAAGAGCATTTGGAAGAGTAGATCCTATACGTCATCCATTAACCCATGTAGAAATTGTTGTTGAAGAGGTGAGCAAATGAGCGTAACTAAATATTTTATAAGTAAAGCAATAAAGAATGCTTTAATTGATGATTATTTACAAAAAGAACTTAGAAGAGCAGGATATGCTGGCGTAGACTTTCAAAGAACTCCATTAGGTAATAGAGTCATAATATATGCAGAAAGACCAGGCTTAGTAATAGGAAGACAAGGAGCTACAATTAGAGAATTAGCTCACATATTAGAAATGAAATTTGGACTAGAAAATCCACAAATAGCAGTAGTTCCAGTCCAAAATCCTGAACTAAATGCTAAGATTATGGCTAATAGAATTGCTATGGCTCTTGAAAGAGGTATTCATTTTAGAAGAGCTGCATTTGTAGCATTAAGACAAATAATGGAGGCTGGAGCACGTGGTGCTGAGATAGTCATAAGAGGCAAATTAGTGAGTGAAAGAGCTAGATATGAGAAATTTAGAGCTGGAGTAATTCTTAAAGCAGGAGAACCAAGTATGTATGCTGTTGATAAAGCTGTAACTCATGTATTGTTGAAGCCTGGTGTTTATGGTATAAAAGTTAAAATATTTTTACCAGTCAATACTGTTGATGATATATCAATAGTGAGGGGTGAAGAAGTTGGCAATACTCAGACTCAAGGAGATCAGAAGCATGAGTAAAGAAGAAAGATTAAAAAAACTCTCTGAATTAAAAGCAGAGCTAATTAAGCTCAGAACTCTTCAGGCTATTGGTGGGTCTTTAGAAAATCCTTCAAGAATAAAACTAATTAGAAAGACTATTGCAAGAATTTTGACTATAAATAGAGAAGAAGAATTAAAGAAGGGGAAATAATGAAAATTTCTCCAGATAATCTTATTTATCATGATCTTATAGGACTTAAAGTAGAAGTTATTAATTCTACTGATCCCACTCAAATAGGAGTACATGGGACTGTAATTGATGAAACTAAAAATATGTTAATAATATTAAAAGAGGATGGAAAGATTAAAAAAATTCCAAAAAAGAATTGTATTTTCAAATTCTATATTCCTCAAGTTGTAATTGTTAATGGAAAGGATATAACATATGATCCTGCAGAAAGATTAAAAAGAATTCAGAGGAGGAGAGTTTATGCTTCAAAATATTGAAAAGCCTAAAGTTTCTTGTTCTGATAAAAAATGTCCATTTCATGGTAATGTGACAATTAGAGGTAGGATTTTAACTGGAAGAGTAGTAAGTGATAGAATGCAAAGAACGGTTGTAGTACAAGTAGATTACTTAAAATATTATCCTAAGTATAAACGATATGCAAGATGTAAATCAAAAATTCATGCTCATAATTCTCCATGTATTGCAGCAAAAAAGGGAGATATTGTTAGAATAGCAGAATGCCGCCCATTAAGTAAAACTGTAGCATTTGTAGTTATAGAAAAGGTTGGTGAAGGAGCATGGCAAAAAGAGGAAAAGGTCTAGCTGGAGGAATTACATATCGTCCAGGAGTAAGTCCTGGATTACCAATTGGAGCATATCTTAATTGTGCAGATAATAGTGGAGCTAAAATATTACAGATTATTGGTATTCCAAAATTAAAAGGAAGGTTAAGACGTCTTGTTTCAGCAGGAGTTGGTGATAAAGTTATAGTTACAGTTAAAGAAGGAAAACCTGAGGTTAGACATCAAATTTTACATGCTGTTATAATAAGACAAAGAAAGCCCTACAGAAGAATGGATGGAACATGGATTCAATTTGAAGATAATGCTGCTGTAATAGTTACTGAAGATGGTGAATGTAAAGGAACTGAAATAAGAGGACCTGTTGCAAAAGAAGCTGCTGAAAGATGGCCAAGAGTAGCAGGTCTAGCTTCTATAATTGTTTGAGGTGAATTGATTGAGTAAACTTACTATTCCCTATCATAAAAGGATTAAAATGATGAAAGCACCATTATCTAAAGAATTGAGAGAGAAATATGGTATTAGAAGTGCTATTGTCAGAAAAGGAGATACTGTATTAGTTATGAGAGGAGATTATAGAGGACATGAAGGAAAAGTATTATCTGTTGATCTTTCAAAAATGAGAATTACCATTGAAGGTATAAATATTAAGAAAGCAGATGGATCTCTTCGCCCTGTATATATTCATCCATCTAAAGTTATGATAACAAAACTAGATCTAACTGATAAAAAAAGGAAGGAAAAATTTGAAAAACTTGAGAAGGTGAAATAAATTGAAAAAACATTTAAAAACATATCCTTCACCACGTTTTTGGCATATAAAGATAAAAGAAAGTGAATTTACCATAAGACCCTCTCCAGGCCCTCATCCATTGAAATTATGTATTCCATTAGGAATAATTGTGAGAGATATTTTGAAATATGCTCTTACACTTTCTGAGGCAAAGAAAATACTCTCTGAAAGGAAAATTATGGTTGATGGGAAAGTCAGAACAGATCATAAATTTCCAGTAGGATTAATGGATGTAATTCATGTAATTCCATCAGATGAATATTTTAGAGTTCTTCCACATCCAGTAAAGATATTAGCTTTATCTAGAATCCCCCCTGAAGAAGCCTCATATAAGCTTGTTAGAATTATCGGAAAGCGAACTGTAAAGGGAGGACATATTCAATTGAACTTCCATGATGGTCGTTGTCATGTTATAAAACTTGAAGATCCTTTCAATCATGATATTTCATATAAAATTTTTGATGTCATGAAGATAAGCTTACCTGAAGCAGAGATTATCGAGTATATCCCACTTGATAAAGATTCTTTTGTATCTATTATTGGTGGAAGTAATATAGGCAAATACGGAAAAGTTTTAGAATCTCCAAAAACTAGAAATCCAGAGCAACTAGTAAAAGTAGCTTTTGATGGCAGTGAGAAAAGCATCATTCTTAAATATCTATTTCCAATAGGAAAAGAAAGCCCAGTAATAAAAATTGATGGAGAAGTGCTATAATATGTCAGATAAACAAGAAAATCCAATGAGAAAAATAAAAATTGGTAAAGTAGTGGTTAATATAGGCTTAGGTGAGGGTGGAGAAAAATTAGAAAAAGCTATGAAGGTTTTAGAAGAACTTACAGGACAAAAACCTTGTCCAACAAAGGCTAAAAGAACTATAAGAGATTTTGGTATAAGAAAAGGAGAGAATATTGGTTGTAAAGTTACACTCAGAGGTAAGAAAATTGAAGATTTTCTGAGAAGAGTTTTAGAAGCAAGAAAAAATACTCTTCCAGAATCTTGTTTTGATGATTATGGAAATGTCTCTTTTGGTATTCACGAGCATATAAGTATTCCAGGAACAAAATATGACCCATCACTTGGTATATTTGGAATGAATGTATGTGTTGTACTAGAAAGACCTGGTTATAGAGTCGCTTTAAGAAAATATAAAAAATCAGAGATTGGTAAAAAACATAGGGTTTCTAAAGAAGAGGCTATTTCCTATTTCACTGAAAAGCTTAATGTAAATGTTGTGAGAGGGAGATAATAAATGAGTAAAAATGAGAAGGTTAATGATAAGAAAGAAGTTAGAGTATGTAGGCGTTGTGGATCAAAGGGAGGAGCACTTGTAAGAAAATATGGATTACAAGTATGTCGTCAATGTTTTAGAGAAATTGCTAGAGCTTTAGGCTTCAAAAAGTATATGTAGGTGAGTAAAATGCATGATCCAATAGCATCAGCTCTTACAACAATTATGAATAATGAGGAAAGAGGAAAGAAAGAATGTATTGTTACACCAGCTCCGAAATTACTAGCTAATGTTCTTCGTGTTCTTCAAAAGCATGGTTATATTGGTGAATTTGAGTATATTGATGACGGAAGATTTGGAAAATTTAGAATTCAATTATTGGGAAAAATAAATAAATGTGGTGTTGTAAAACCAAGATTTTCAGTTTCATATAAAGAAATAGAGGAATGGGTTAAAAAATATCTTCCTAGTAAGGATGTAGGAATATTAATAATAACAACTTCAAAAGGACTTTTAACTCATAAAGAAGTTATAGAGAATAGAATAGGCGGTCAACTTTTAGCATATGTATACTAGGTGAGGACATATGGCTGAAGAATCAATATCTATCCCTAATGATGTCAAAGTCTCACTAAATGGTAGTAGTATTATCACTTTATCTGGTCCTAAGGGCACTTTAACAAAGGATTTTTCACACACAGGTGTAGAAATAACAAAAACAGAAGATAAAATAATCGTGAGAATGGAAGGTAAAGGGAGAAAGCCAAAGACTATGGTTGGTACAGTTTCAGCACATATAAGAAATATGATAAAAGGAGTTAAAGAAGGTCATGTTTACAAGATGAAAATAGTCTATGCTCATTTTCCAATAAATGTCAAGATTACTGGAAATGAAATACATATAGAAAACTTTATGGGTGAGCGATCAAAAAGAATTGCTAAAATTGTTGGAGATACCAAGGTAAAAGTAAGTGGTGATGAAATTATTATAGAAGGAATAGATAAAGAAGCAGTAGGTCAAACTGCAGCAAATATTCATTTAGCTACTCATATAAAAGATAGAGATCCAAGAGTATTTCAAGATGGCATATATATTGTAGAGAAGAGATGATGAGCCATGAAGTTGAATAATGAAATATCAAGAGCTTTGGAATTAAGAGAAGAAATTAATAGAAAAAGACCTGATTTCATTAGACAAGAAGCTCATAGATTTAAGCGATTAGGTGAAAAATGGAGAGCCCCAAGAGGTCCAAGATCAAAATTACGTTTAAAGAAAAAAGGAAGACCTGCTATAGTTGAACCAGGATATAGAGGTCCTCGCCTAGTTAGAGGTTTTCACCCATGTGGTGGTAAAGAAGTTATAGTTCACAACTTAAAAGAATTAGAAGGTTTAGATCCATCAATTCACGTTGTTAGGATAGCAGCTAATGTTGGAAAGAAAAAAAGATTAGAAATTATTAAGAAAGCTCTCTCTCTTAATTTGGATATCGTAAATATAAGATTAGATGAAAAGAAATTGTTACAAGGTGGTAGTTAATGGATTTAAAAGTTCAAAAAAAGATAGCTGCAAAAATTTTAGGTGTTGGCGTAAATAGAGTTTGGATTGATCCTGATAAATTAGATGAAGTAAGTAGTGCAATTACAAGAGAAGAAATTAGAAAATTAATTGAGAGAGATATAATAAAAGCAAGACCAGAAAAAGGAACAAGTCGTGGAAGAGCTAGAAAAATACATAAGCAAAAAAGAAAAGGCTTAAGAAAAGGTCCTGGAAGTAGAAAAGGAGCGGCTAAGGTAGATGATTGGATTGAAAGAGTTAGATCTATGAGGCGCTTTTTAAGATTATTGAAAAAAAGAAAGATAATCACACAAAAAGTATATCGTATGCTTTATATGAAAGTAAAAGGAGGAGTATTTCACGATAAAAGACAACTAAAAGCTTATATAGAAGAACATAATCTTGCAAGGAGATAAATATGGCACATGGTCCAACTTATAAAGTACCATTTAGAAGGAGAAGAGAAGGAAAAACTGACTATAGAGTGAGAAAGAAGTTAGTAATGAGTAAAAAACCAAGATTAGTTATAAGAAAATCACTAAAGCATCTATATCTTCAATTAATTGAAGTAAAAGTTAATGGTGATATAGTTTTAGCACAAGCTAATACAAAAGAATTATCTAAATATGGTTGGAAGGGAGGAACTGGTAATCTTCCTGCAGCTTATTTAGCAGGTTTATTACTTGGAAAAAGAGCTCTAAGCAAAGGCATTAAGAATGCCATACTAGATTTAGGAAGATACTCTATAACAAAAGGTAGTAGACTATTTGCAGCTCTCAAAGGAGCATTAGATGCAGGAATGGATATTCCTCATAGTGAAGAAATTTTACCAGATGAAGAACGTATAAAAGGAGCCCATATAGCAAAATATGCAATAATTTTACAAAAAGAAAACCCCTCTAAATATCAAGCTCATTTTTCTAATTACATTAGAATGAATTTACCACCTGAGAAGATTGTAGAGCATTTTGAAGAAATAAAAAATAAAATAATTAAGGAGGTAGTATAGTATGGCATATCAACAAGGACAATGGGTTCCAAGAACAACTCTTGGGAAACTTGTATTAGAAGGAAAAATTACAAGCTTAAAAGAAGTTTTTGAGCGAAATATACCAATAAAGGAACCTGAGATTGTTGATATTTTATTACCTGGAATAAAGCATGAAATACTTGATGTTAATATAGTTCAAAAACAAACAGATGCAGGTGAAATTACAAGATTTAAAATAGGTGTTATAATTGGAAATTTTGATGGTTATATAGGTATTGGAACTGGAAAATCGAAACAAATGAGATTTGCTATAGACAAAGCAATTGCAGATGCCAAATTAAATATAATTCCTGTGAAGCGAGGTTGTGGACACTGGAGATGTCCATGCGGTACCCCTCATAGTGTACCATTTACTGTAAGTGGTAAGAAAGGAAGTGTTTGTGTTACTATATATCCTGCTCCAAAGGGCGTAGGCATAATAGCAGGAGAAATTCCTAAAAAAATATTGAGTTTTGCTGGAATAAAAGATGCTTGGGTAGTATCTAGAGGCGAGACAAGAACTACAATGAATTTTGCCTTAGCAACTTATGAGGCTTTAAGAAGTACATATAAATTTAAAATATAGTGAGGTGAGTCTATGTATTTAGCTATACGTATAAGAGGAAGAGTTGGAATTCCTCCTGATATAGAAGAAACACTTAAACGACTTAATCTTCATAGGAAATTTAATGCCAGTTTATTGCCAGAAACCCCATCAATAATTGGAATGTTAAAAAAGGTATCTGATTATATTACTTGGGGTGAAATTACTAAAGAAAATTTAGTATTATTATTAAAGAAAAGAGGAAGACTTAAGGGAGACAAAAGAATAACTGAAGAAAATTTAAATTTATTAAATGTTTCTAATTTTGAAGAGCTTGCAGATATGATATTAAAAGGAAATTTTCCATCATCAATTAAAAAAACATTTAGACTCACCCCACCAAGTGGTGGGTTTAAAGGTAGTACAAAAAAACATGTAAATGAAGGAGGAGAATTAGGATATAGAGGAATGGCAATAAATGATCTCCTCTTAAAAATGATATGATAAATCACACGATATTGGAGGGGTTATAATGGTAGTAAGAAGGGAAAAGAAAGTTAGAAGACAACGTGGGTCAAGAACATATGGCTGGGGTACTGTAGGTCAGCATAGAAAAGCTGGAATGAGAGGTGGATTTGGAAATGCAGGTTTACATAAACACAAATGGTCTTGGACTGTAAAGTATGGAAAGGATCATTTTGGAAAATATGGTTTTGTAAATCCAACCTCAAGAATTAAGAGATGGATAAATGTAGGGTCATTAGTTTCACTAATTAAAGGAAAAGAACTAGAAAAAGACGAAAAAGGAAGAATTATTATAGATCTAAATAAAATGGGCTATGATAAGCTTTTAGGCAGTGGAAAAATTGATATTCCAATATTAGTTAAAGTAAAACAAGCTTCTGAAATAGCAAAGGAGAAAATCATTAGTAAGGGTGGCGAAGTTATAATTGGCTAGGGTCGTATAAATTATGACCCGTTTCTTAGATTTAATGGAACCTATTTTGAGATTTATTCCCGAAGTTCCTAAACCTCAGCGTAAACTAGATTTAAAATATAGATTGTTATGGACTGGATTAGTTTTAGCTATATATTTAATAATGTGTGAAATTCCACTTTTTGGCATTCCTATACATGCAAGCGGATATGAACAATTTCTAATCTATAGAATAATTTTTGCATCTAAAAAAGGCTCTTTAATGGATCTTGGCATTGGTCCAATAGTTACTGCTGGTTTAATTATGCAAATTCTTGCAGGTTCAAAACTAATGAATGTTGATCTTAGTAAACCAAGAGATAGAGCTCTTTTCACAGGTACTCAAAAATTCTTAGCAATAATAATGACAATATTTGAAGCTACTGTTTTCTTAATAGGCGGTAGTTATGGAAGACTAAATCTATTTCTATCTATTTTAGTGATTGTTCAATTAACTATAGTTGGTATTCTTGTAATCTTATTAGATGAATTAATTCAAAAAGGATGGGGAATAGGAAGTGGTGTTAGTTTATTTATACTTGCAGGTGTTTCACAACAAATAATATGGTCATCATTTTCACCAATAGGACCTGTAGCTGATGGAAAATCATTAGGTGCAATAATAGCATTCTTCCAAACAATAATTAATGGAGAGAACATTACTAAAGCATTTTTAAGATATCCATATCCCGATATGGCTGGATTTATTACCATGATAATAATATTCCTAATCGCAGTATACTTAGAAGGAATGAGAATTGAAATTCCTATAGCTCATCCAAAATATGGTGGATTACGTGCAAAAATACCATTAAAATTTATGTATGTTTCTAATATTCCCATAATACTAACTTCTGCTTTATTTGCCAACTTTTATATGTTTGGACAACTGATTTGGCAAAATTTTAATTTCTTAAACAATAATCCATGGCTTAACTGGTTTGTAATGTTCAATTCTACAACTACTGGTCTACAACCATTACCTGGTTGTTTTGTTTACTATATTACATCTCCAAGAAGTTTAATTAATGTTATGCATGATCCATTACATGCTTTTGTATATGTAGTAATACTAGTACTCTTCTCTACCATCTTTGCAAAGATTTGGGTAGAAGTATCTGGTATGAGTGCTCAAGCACAAGCTCAACAACTTGTAAGTGCAGGACTACAAATACCAGGATTTAGAAGATCTCCAGTGGTAATTGAGCAAATGTTAAATCGATATATTCCTCCTCTTACTATTATGAGTGGAATCATGATTGGTTTATTAGCTGGAATTGCTGATATGCTTGGTGCAATAGGTACTGGGATTGGTATACTATTGTCAGTAGGTATAGTATATCAATATTATCAATTCCTTGCTAAAGAACATATTGAGGAAATATATCCTGGTATAAGTAAAGTATTAGGAAGAGAGTAGATATATTATGAAGAAAGGAAAACTTGTAATAGTAATAGGTGTACCTGGAGTAGGAAAGACCACTGTAATAAATTCTGCTTTAGAATATTGTAAAGAAAACAAAATTGAAGTAGAATATGTCAACTATGGAGATATAATGTTTGAAGAAGCTAAAAAAATAGTTAGTAATAGAGATGAAATAAGAAAACTTTCTGTAGAAAAACAGAAATCACTTCAATTAAATGCAGCTAATAGAATAGTAGAAATCACTAAAGAAAAGAATGTATTATTAGATACCCATATGTTTATAAGAACAGAGAATGGGTATATGTCAGGTATTCCTATATGGGTTGCTGAGAAATTAATGCCTGATTCTATAGTTTTAATAGAGGCGAGTCCAGAGGAAATTTCAAAACGTAGAAAAAAAGATTCAGGTATAAGAATTAGAGAAGAAGATACGCCTGAGAAAATAAATGAACATCAATTGATGGGAAGGGCTGGTGCTGCCTCTTTAGCGATACTTACAGGCTGTACTATTTTAATTCTTGAAAATAGAGAGGGCCACTATAAAGAAGTAGGCAAAACAATAGCCTCATTATTCATGAGGTGAAAAAATGGTTTTTGAATCTCTATTAGAATTTTATAATTCTATCGTTATGTTTCTCTCAGCTATGTTAGGTCCTGCAAAGAATTTTCCTCTTTCATCTTTAACTATTTTATTAATGTCTATTATAATGCTCTTAATTTCCTCTATTGTAACTCGTAAATTTACTGATGTAGAAAAAACAAGAAGAATTATGATACAAGTAAAAGAATGGCAAGATGCTTATATGAAGGCTGTTAGAGAAAAAGATAATAAACAAATTGAGAAATTAAAAAAGAAAGAAGCTGTCATTAAAAAACTCCAAGCTGAAATCATGAGAGAGCAGTTCAAACCATTAATGTTCACTTTAATTCCATTTATGATTATTTTTTATCTATTTTTAGGCGTATTCGGGTATAATCAAGTAGTAGTAGCTGAATCACCATTAACAATACCTTTTTTAGGTAATAAATTTACATTTTGGATTTGGTATCTAATCACAACTTTTGCATTCTCATCATTAATTCAAAGATTATTTAATCTACCTTCAGTACAAGATTAGGTGTTCTATATTGAAGATAAAAGATCTAATTATAACAATAAGTGGTCCACCAGGATCTGGCAAATCTCATTGTGCATCTCAATTAGCCAGCATCTATAAAATTCCACATTACTCTATTGGTAAAATATTTAGAGATATGGCTCAAGAACGTAATATGACAATTGAAGAGTTTTCAAAATTAGCTGAAAAAGATTATACAATAGATATAGAGTTAGATAAAAGAACTATAGAGTTAGCAAAAAGTAGTGGATGCATTATAGAAGGAAGATTAGTATCATTTTTCTTAAGATCTTTTACAAATTTATTAAGTTTTTATCTTACCGCACCATTCGANGAAAGAGTAAAAAGAATTGCTTTAAGAGAAGGTATTAGTATTGAAGAAGCTGAAAAAAAGACTAGAATAAGAGAAGAAAGTGAAAAAATGAGATATAAAGCAATTTATAATATTGATGTAAACGATTTATCAGTTTATGATTTTGTAATAAACACAGCAAAATGGAGTAAAGAAAAAATAGTTCTCTTATTAAAACAGATAATAGATTTATACCTAGGGGAAAACGATTGAATGAAGAATTTTTAATAAAAGATGAAGAAGAAACAAATCCAAATTTTGGATGGAAACCAAGAGAACGTCCTATAAAGGAATATATTGAAACAGGTGTAATCAATCTAGACAAACCTCCAGGTCCTACTAGTCATGAAGTAGTAGCTTGGGTTAAACGTATGCTTTCCATAGATAGAGCAGGTCATGGTGGTACTCTTGATCCTAAAGTTACTGGAGTTTTACCAATAACACTAGGAAGAGCAACACGATTTATTTCATTTATTATGAAATCAGTAAAGGAATACGTAACTGTTATGGAATTACATGAAGATATTAGTGAAGAAAGATTAAGAGAAGTTATTAATGAATTTATTGGTCCAATTTATCAAATACCTCCTATAAGATCTTCTGTGAAAAGAGCTTTAAGAATTAGAACTATAAATTCAATAAAAATTTTAGAAAAAGTTGGAAAATTTGTTTTAATGAGGGTAGATTGTGAGGCTGGTACTTATATAAGAAAACTTTGTCATGATATAGGAGAAGTTCTTGGTTGCGGCGCTCATATGAAAGAGCTTCGTAGAGTAAGAGCTGGACCATTTAGAGAAGAAACTTCTATTACTCTTTATACTCTCCTAGATGCTATAACATTATGGAAGGAATGTAATAATGAAAGTCTAATAAGAAAAGCTATTATACCAATTGAGGAGGCTATTACAGACTTCCCTAAGATATATGTAAGAGACTCTGCTATTGATGCTCTATGTCATGGTGCAAATTTAGCGGCACCTGGTATACTACGTTTAAGTAAAGGAATAAAGCCAGGAGATATTGTTTGTGTTATGAGCTTAAAAGGTGAACTTGTGGGAATTGGAAAAGCTTTAAAATCTAGTGAAGAAATTTTAGAATTAGAGCATGGCATTGTTGTAGATATGGAAAGAATAATGATGGAACCAGGTTTATATCCAAAAGGTTGGGAATGATGAATACCATTCATTATTTTACAAAACAACCTATTAGACATAAATATAAAATTAGTTTTGAAATAGAGGGTGCTATTATCAATTTACTAAGTAGTGATGGAGTATTCTCTAAAAAATATATTGATACTGGTACAAAAGTCTTAATTGAAAGCATAGTAAGAAAAATCCCAATTTATGAAAATGCAGAAATTTTAGATTTAGGATGTGGATATGGTGTTATAGGAATTACAATTGCTAAATTAAATCCAAAAGCTAAAATAACAATGGTTGATATAAATCCATTAGCAATAAAACTTACTAACGAAAATATCAAATTAAATCTGGTAGAAAATGCTATAGTTATAAGAAGTCATTTATATTCTCAGCTTGAGAATAGAAAGTTTGATTTTATTATTTCAAATCCTCCTCTAGCTGCTGGTTATAAAGTGATCTTTCCTTTAATAGAAGGAGCTAAGGAGCATCTTAAAGAAGGAGGACGAATTATCATAGTCTTAAGAAAAGGAATAAACGCCATTCCGAAAAAAATGAAAGATGTTTTTGGAAATGTAGAACTATTATATAAAAGAGCAGGATATAGAGTATTTCAATCAATTAAAACTTCATAAAAGTAAATATAAATAATATCATTCAAATTATTTATAGAAAAAAATAATAAATTCTGTAACTTAATCGATAATAAGAATTATTCCCAGCCGAGGTCTCCTAGTCTGGTAGGGAGCAGAAAATAGCTTAAGCCTGGAGAGAATCCCTGTTAGCCTGTGCCCATAATGGGCTCGGGGGTTCAAATCCCCCCCTCGGCGCCACTTATAGCGAAAAAACTTAATATTGCGTAATTCTTAAATATTTTTAATTTCTGGTTTTTAATCTTGCTATAGTGGGTAGATAAAATTGAGCACTTCCTATAGACACGTAATAAGAATATTAGATACAGATCTAAAAGGAGATGAAAAGTTAGCTTACGCTCTAGCTAGGATTAGAGGTATTGGTATAAATACTTCATATGCAATTTTAAAAATTTGTAATATAAATCCAGAAATACGAGTAGGTTATTTACAAGATAGTGATGTAAAGAAAATTGAAGAAACTCTATTAAACTTACCATCATACTTACCTCCATATATGCTAAATAGGAGAAAAGATCTACTAACAGGAAAAAATCTGCATCTTCTTGGTTCAGATTTAGTACTTTCAATGAAAATGGATATAGATTTAATGAAAAAGATAAAATGCTGGAAAGGAATTCGTCATGCACTTGGCTTAAAAGTACGTGGACAATGCACTAGAACCACCGGTAGATTTGGAACAACTGTTGGAGTTGTAAGGAAATCTGTACAACAACAGCAGCAACAAAAGAAAGAAAAAGAAAAATAAGGTGATAAAATGGGAGATCCAAAGAAATGTAGAAGAAAATGGAAAGGTCCTCGTCATCCATGGAGAAAAGATGTATTAGAAAAAGAACTAATTCTATTAGGAAAATATGGATTACGAAATAAGAAAGAATTATGGATTGCTAATTCAATACTAAGAGATATAAGGAGAAGAGCAATTTCAATATTAGGATTAGAAAAAAGTGAAAGAGAAAAAGAAGAAGGAATTCTGATAAATAGACTCTACAATATGGGAATAGTTGAAGAAAATGCTACACTCGATGATATATTAGGTCTTACTGTTGAAGATGTATTAAAGAGACGATTACAATCAGTTCTTGTTACTCTAAATATTGCAAAAACACCATATCAAGCAAGACAACTCATTGTTCATGGTCATGTATATATAGGTAATAGGCGTATAACAATTCCAGGATATTTGGTAAGTAGAAAGGAAGAATCTATGATAAAATGCTTATTACCAATTGAAAAGGTGACATGATATGTCTTCTTCTAAAAATTTGAGATGGGGCGTAGCTCATATTTATAGCTCATTTAATAATACTATTGTACATATAACAGATATAACAGGTGCTGAAACTATTTCTATTCAATCTGGAGGTAGAATTGTTAAAGCAGATAGAGATAAACCTTCTCCATATGCTGCTATGATGGCTGCGACTAGAGCAGCTCAGGAAGCTATGGAAAAAGGCATAAATGCGGTTCATATAAGAGTTAGAGCTCCAGGTGGTCATAAGAGTAAAACACCAGGTCCTGGGGCTCAAGCTGCTATAAGAGCTCTTGCTAGAACAGGTCTCATTATTGGTAGAATTGAGGATGTTACTCCTACACCTCATGACACAACAAGAAGACCTGGAGGAAGAAGAGGTAGAAGAGTATAGCGGGGATTGCTATGGAATTAGAATTTTCTAGTGATGCTCAATTACATTTAATATTTAGAGGAGCAGATCTTGCATTTGTTAATGCAATTAGACGTATAATAATGGCAGATCTATTAATTCCTGCTATCGATAAGGTCTACATTTTTGAAAATACAAGTATATTGCATGATGAAATATTAGCAAATAGACTAAGTATGATCCCATTAAAAGGAGGAGAAAACTTAGTACCTCCTGATAAATGTAATTGCGGAGGAAAAGGTTGTCCACAATGTGAAGCTATTCTTTCACTTGAAGTAGAAGCGAGTGAGAACTTTACGATAGTGTATTCTAATAAACTAAAATCAGAAGGTTCTGTATACCCAGTAAGTGAGAATATTCCTATTGTTAAATTAAATGCAGGGCAAAAAATTTCATTAGAAGCACATGCACGTCTAGGAAAAGGAAGAGATCATGCAAAATGGCAACCAGTTTCAGTTTGTGTTATTAAATATCAACCTGTTATTTCTATTAATGAAAAGTGTGATGTTTGTGGTATATGTTTAGAACGTTGTCCTAAGAAAATACTTGAAGTAAAAAATAAAAAACTCATTGTAACATCTATTTGGAAATGTTCCTTATGTAAGGTATGTGAAGAAGTTTGTCCTAATTCAGCTATAAATGTGAGTTATAATGATAATGTATTACAACTTACAATAGAAACTACTGGATCAAGATCAAACGAGGAACTCTTAATAATGGCATGTGAATATTTAATTAATAAATGTGAGGAACTAAAAGAATCAATTAATTCTGCTATAGGGGTTATTAGTCATGGTAAAGAGAACATTACCAACTAATCCTAGAATAAGAAGATTGGTAAGACTATTAAGAAAAACCTCAAATAAATATAATACAAAAGTATGGAAGGCAATTGCTGAGGCTTTATGTATTCCTAGTAGGAAAAGAATTGTTATAAATTTGAGTAAAGTAAATAGACTAGCAAAAGAAGGAGAATGTATAGTAGTAGCAGGTAAGGTTCTTGGTTTTGGCAATCTTTCTAAAAAAGTTGATATTGCTGCATTATCATTTAGCAAAACTGCAAAATCTAAAATAATTCAATCTGGTGGTAGAGCTTTATATTTAGAGGAATTGATCTCTATAAATCCTAAAGGAAAAAATGTAAGGATTTTGAGGTGATATATACGTCAGAGACAATATATATTGATGGTAAAGATTTAAGATTAGGGAGAATGGCAAGTAAAATTGCCAAGCTTTTAATTAATGGAAATAAGGTTGTTGTAGTTAATGCTGAAAAAGTTGTTATATCTGGAAAGAGACAATCTATCATTAATGATTATAAAAGATGGCTAAGTATAAGAACTCTTAAGAATCCAGAAAAAGTTGGCCCAAAAAGACATAAATCTCCAGACAAAATTGTGTACTATACTATAAGAGGAATGCTTCCAAAAAAACCATCAGGATTAAAAGCTTTAAAAAGATTGAAAGTATACATAGGCATTCCTGAAGAGCTAAAATCTATGAATTTTATTCAAATTGATGAAGCACATGTAAAATATCTTCATGGTCCTTATGTTAGGTTAGAGGAAATATCAAAAAGTTTAGGGTGGAATGGCTAAATGAGTGAAAAAATAGTTATGGTGAGTGGAAAAAGAAAAACAGCAATAGCTAGGGGTATTGGTTATCCAGGAAGTGGAAGAATTTTAATAAATGGAATACCCTTAGAAATATATGAGCCAAGAATAGCAAGGATGAAAATTATGGAACCCTTATTGGTTGTAGGAAATGATTTTACTTCAAAATTAGANATTGAAGTAAATGTAAAAGGCGGAGGGTTCATGGGGCAAGCAGAAGCTGCAAGACAAGTAATTGCAAAAATACTTAGTGAATTNGGTGGAGAAGCTATTAAGAAAAAGCTCATAGAATATGATCGAAGAATGCTTATAAGTGATCCAAGAAGAACTGAGCCAAAAAAATTTGGTGGATATAGTGCAAGAAGAAAGAAACAAAAGTCATATAGGTGAAATATATGATCATTCCAGTAAGATGTTTCACATGTGGAAAATTAATTGGAGATAAATGGGAAGAATATAAAAAAGCAGTTAGTAGTGGTAAAAATCCAGCGGAAGTTCTTGATGCATTAGGAATTACAAGATATTGTTGTAGAAGAATGTTTCTTTCACATTTAGAATTGATAGATGAGATATTAGAATATCATGCTTATAGACAGGGAAGAATAAAAGATAAAATAAAAAAATAAATAAAGCTATAGAATGTTTTCATCATGGTGTGATAAAATGGCAAGTATGGAATCTGCTGATCTTCTAGTTCCTATCGAGGTTTATCTAGCAGCTGGTGTACATATAGGGACTCATGTTAAAACTAATGATATGCGTCCATTCATATTTAGAACAAGACCAGATGGTTTACACATATTAGATGTTAGAAAAATTGATGAAAGAATAAGAATAGCTTCAAAATTTATATCAAAGTTTAAGGGTGAAAAAGTTTTAGCTGTTTCAGCAAGACAATATGGTTTCAAACCTGTAGAAAAATTTGCATCAATAGTAGGTGGGAAAGCAATTACAGGTAGATTTATACCTGGAACATTTACAAATCCTAAACTCTCAACTTATATTGAACCACATGTACTAATTGTTACAGATCCACGTGCAGACTGGCAAGCAATATTAGAAGCATCAAAAGTAGGTATACCAGTTGTTGCTCTTTGTGATACAGATAATAGATGTCAATTAGTTGATCTTATAATTCCTGTAAACAATAAGGGAAGAAAATCATTAGCTCTTGTGTATTGGCTTTTAGCAAGACAGGTATTAAGAGAACGAGGAGAAATTACACCAACTGCAGAATTACCTGTAACCGTAGAAGATTTTGAATCCAAGGTACTTGTAAGTGAAGAAGAATATGGAGGATATGAGATTGAAGAATAGAAATCCATATGTTGCAGGGGTTTTCTATGATGGAGAAAAAGAACTTTTAAAAAAACAAATATCTTGGTGTTTTTTACATAAAGTTGGTCCTGGAGCTTTACCTAATGGTATAGTAAAAAATGAAAGAGAAGTTATTTCTTTAATTTCACCACATGCAGGATATGTATATTCTGGTCCAGTGGCAGCTCATGGATACTATTATATATCAAGAGAACCAAAGCCAGAAGTAGTTGTAATTATTGGCCCAAATCATACAGGTATTGGTGCAGGTGTAGCTGTTTGGTGTGAAGGCGAATGGCTCACTCCTTTAGGAAGAGTTGAAGTAGATACAGAACTTGCTTATATGTTAGTAAGAGAAGGAGTAGCAGAAAAAGATGAAACTGCACATATGTATGAACATTCAATAGAAGTTCAAATACCATTTCTTCAATTTATATATCAAAATAACTTTAAGATATTACCTATATGTATGCTTATTCAAGATTATGAAACTTCTTATGAATTAGGAAGAACTTTAGCAAAATTATTAAGCAATAGATCAGCATTAATGATTGCAAGTACTGATTTTTCACATTATGTACCATATAGCGAAGCCTATAAAAAAGATTCTTTAGCAATAGAATACATAATAAAAATGGATGCAAAATCACTTGAGAAAATTATAATAAAAGAAGATATAAGTATGTGTGGTCCAGGACCGGTGATGACCATATTAGAGGCATCAAAAAATCTTGGAGCAAGAGAATGTAAACGTTTATGTTATGCTACATCTGGAGATACTTCAGGTCCAAAAAACGAAGTTGTAGGATATGGCTCTTTTGTTATAATTAAGTGATATTAATGAATAAAATAAAATTAAGAATTCCCTTTTCCTTGCCTATTCTTGGAGAATCCTTTGCAGATATAAATAATCCAGTGGTACTCTCAACAATAGATTTTTTTACTGACGTAGATGTTTTTTTTAAAAAATCATCTGAAATTCAATTACCTCTTTCTGATCCATTAATTAAAAGACTAATCATAAATTATTTAAAGAAGAAAGAAATCTTTTTAGAGATTAATGTTAATCCAACTAATGACTTTTTTGTTTTAACTTCTTTATTTTATTTAATAGGAATGGAAGAAATTGAAAATGATATTTCCTTTTTTATTAATAAATTAAAAAGTTCTGCCCTAATTACTCTTTTTAGAGTTCTTACATCACTATCTGGCGGATTTACAATTTGCAGAAAAAATGAAGGAATTATTTCTATCGATGGAAATATTAATGCCTCTCTTCTTATTAGTTTAAAGAATAAGAAGAGGTCTTCTCTCAGATTAATAAAAAAATTTGAGAATAACTTTCCAGAACTTTATAATCCTTTGATACATACTGTAGGACATATTGCAATAGAAGGTGGAAAAGCTATTAGAGATGGAATGACAAAAAGACTTGGTGATTTAATGAATATAGAATCCATGTTATTATGTATTTTTAATTTTATAAAACCAAAATCATTACCACTAATTAAGAATTCTTATGGTACAAAGATAATAGCATCGGGTGATATTACTGGAAGTATAATATTAGTACCAAAGAGATTATTATATAAAAATTATCAAAGCTTTGATTTTATTGATATAGGAGTGAAAGAAATTGAATAATGTTGATTTTGTAATAAAACTTGGAGGAAGTGCTATAACTGATAAAAAATCTCCACTTACTGCAAATAAAAAAGTAATTGAAAATATTGCCTCTGAGCTTTCTAATATTAAAAAACTCCCATCTATCATTATAGTTTATGGTGGAGGATCTTTTGGGCATTTTATTGCAAATAAATACATTCATAATGGTAAAATAATCTCAAATATGGGTATATCTGAGATACATTCTGCTATGTTAACTCTTACAGAGATAATCACTTCATATTTTATTAAATATAAGATTCCTATTTTCCCTATTAACTCCTCAAGTTGTTTTGTTCTTTCTGATAATGAATTACAATCTTTTATTAAACCAATTGAATATTCACTAAATAATAATTTAATACCTATTATTGGTGGAGACATAATATTGAGTAAAGAAGAAGCAAAGATTTTATCAGGAGATAAAATCGCCTCTTTTCTTGCAAAAAAATTTAATGCAAAAACTCTAGCTTTTGGTACTGATGTAGATGGTATAATACTAGATGGTAAAATTTTACCTAGAATAAAATTAAGTGATATAGAAAATATTATTCCAAAAATAAGAGTAAATCATGGTGATGTTACAGGGGGGATGACAAATAAATTATTAGAAATAAAAAACTATATATCAGCTGGAGGTAGAAAAGCCATAATATTTAATATAACTCGTTTCGGGATGCTTACTAGATTATTATCAGGAGAAGAAAATATAGGAACAGAGGTTGATAAGGATTGATATTTAATAGAAAATATTCTCATTTACTTATATGTAAAAATTATGATGTTTCCTTTAGAAAAAGCCCTCATTTCGATGATGTAGAATTAATACATTGTGCTTTACCAGAACTTGATTTAGATGAAATTGATACTTCTACATCATTTCTTGGGAAAAAAATCTCAGCCCCAATATTAATCTCAGCAATGACAGGAGGAAATCCAGAAGCAAAAAAGATAAATGAAAATCTTGCTAAAGCAGCTGATAAAATTGGTATTGGAATGTGTGTTGGAAGTCAAAGAATTGCTATTGAGAATCCTCAGCTTCAGGATACTTTTACTATTGTAAGAGAAGTATCTGATAATATAATTGTTATTGCTAATATAGGAGGAGTCCAACTTTTACAAAAGAACTTCATAGAATATGCTGAAAAAGCAGTTTCTATGCTAAATGCAGATGCTTTAGCTATACATCTTAACCCATTACAAGAATTAATCCAACCTGGTGGCGATACAAGATTTAAAGGAATACTTAATGCAATAAATGATTTATCTAAACATATTAAGGTTCCAATTATTATTAAAGAAGTAGGATGTGGTATTTCTAAAGAAGTTGCAGAAAAAATAGTCAATACTGGTATATATGCCATAGATATTGCAGGAGCAGGGGGTACAAGTTGGGCTGCTGTAGAATATTATCATGCATTACAAACAGGAGAATTAAGTAAATCTAAAATTGCTGAAACACTTTGGGACTGGGGAATTCCTACAGCTATGAGTATTTGTGAAGTCGTATCTTTAAATCCTAAAATAACTATAATTGCTTCTGGTGGAATAAGAAATGGCCTTCATATAGCAAAATCCATAGCCCTTGGAGCAGATTTAGTAGGTATTGCTAGACCATTATTGTCATGTGCATTATCCAGTAGCGAAATGGTAATAGAGTATTTACAAAACCTAATTAATGAGCTCAAAGTTATACTTTTATTAACAGGATGTAAAAATATTAAGCAATTAAAATCAGTACCAATTGTTATAAAAGGAGAATTACTTAATTGGATATCTCAAAGGAATTTAAAGGTGAGGGAATTTGATAGAAGAAAAACTTAAAAAAACTTCGTTATTATTAGACCAACCAATAAAGAATTATATTGATGGGTCTGATGTACTCTATAAAGCAGCATTACATCTTCCAAGCCATGGAGGTAAAAGACTGCGACCATTTCTTGTAATAAAGTCTTGTGAAATAGTTGGTGGAGATACTAATTATGTTATCCCTGCAGCTATTGCTGTAGAATTACTACATAACTTTACACTCATTCATGATGATATTATGGATAATGATTTATTAAGAAGAGGTGTGCCTACAGTTCATACAATATGGGGCATTCCAATGGGTATACTTGCAGGCGATCTATTATTTGCTAAGGCTTTTCATATACTTCTATCTATGAAAGGAGATTATGAAAGACTAATAAGAGCAGCTGAAATTATGGCAAAAGCCACTATAATAATATCAGAAGGTCAAAGTATGGATATGTCCTTTGAAAAAAGAAATGATGTTTCAGAAGAAGAGTATATGACTATGATATACAAGAAGACTGGAGCCTTATTTGAAGCAAGTGCAAAGATTGGTGCTATATTAGGTGGTGGAAGTGAGGAAATGATAGAATGTCTAGGAAATTATGGTAAGAATTTAGGAATAGGTTTTCAAATATTTGATGATTACTTAGGACTTGTCTCAAAAGAGGAAATTCTTGGAAAGCCAATTGGAAGTGATATAAGAGAAGGGAAAAAAACTATTTTTATTATCAAATTATTAAATTCTTCATCAAGAGATAAAGTAATTAATATTTTAGGAAAAAAAGATATTTCTAATGAGGATATTGCCTCAATAATCTATTATATAAAAAATGAGAAAATTGATGAATATGTATTAAATAAAGCAAAACTTCACATAGATTTAGCAATTTCTTCATTATCTATATTTCCAAATTCTGAAGCAAAAAATGATCTTATTGAATTAGCAAAATATGCAATTTCCAGATTAAAATAGTGATTGCAATATGATTTCTGATGAAATATTACTACTAATAAAAAAACATGTTATAATGAATGCTATAAAATATGGTGGTAAAGCTGAATTTAAAGCAGTAATGGGCAAAATTCTATCTGAAAAACCAGAATTAAAATCAATGATACAAGAAGTTTCAAAAATTACTCAATCTATTATCTCAGAAATAAATTCTATGAGTTTATTAGAACAACAGAATTTAGCTAAATCTCTTGGTATAAGTTTAACAAAGGAAAAACCAAAGAAAGAAGAACATGTTCTTCCACCTCTTCCTAATGCTAATAAATATGAAAAGATACGTGTAAGATTTGCACCAAATCCTGATTTCGCTATACATTTAGGTAATGCAAGAGCAGCAATACTAAATGATGAATATGCAAAAATTTATCATGGTATTTTTATATTAAGATTTGAAGATACATCTCCTTCAGTTAAACCGCCTATGCTTGAAGCCTATGATGCGATTCGCGAGGATTTAAAATGGCTTGGAGTTAATTGGCATGAAGAATACATACAATCTGAGAGATTACCTATATACTATGATTATGCTGAAAAGTTACTAGAAATTGGTGGGGCATATATCTGTACATGTCCACCAGAAGAATTTCGAAAATTAGTTAATTCCAGTAAGCCATGCCCTTGTAGAGATCTACCTATCGAAAAACAACTTAAAAGATGGGAAGGCATGATGGATGGATCTATTAAGAAAGGAGGAGCTGTAATGAGGATAAAGACTGATTTAAATCATCCAAATCCAGCTATTAGAGAATGGCCTGCTATGCGTATAGATACAAAACCTCATCCTCTTCAAGGACAAAAATATAGAGTATGGCCTCTTTATAATTTTGCATGTGGAATTGATGATCATTTAATGGGAATTACTCATATTCTACGTGGAAAAGAACATGAGGTTAATACACAACGTCAAATTTATTTATACAAGTATTTTAAATGGGAGTATCCTGAAGTCATACATTATGGACGATTAAAAATAGAAGGTACTATATTAAGTAAATCAAAAATGCGCCAAGGAATAGAAATGGGTTTATTTAAAGATTGGGAGGATCCAAGATTAGGGACAATTGCTGCTTTAAGGAGAAGAGGATTTCTTCCAGAAACAATTAGACGACTGATCCTTGAGGTAGGAGTAAAACCATCTGAAGCCACTATTAGCTGGGATAATATTGAAGCAATAAATAGAAAATTACTAGATCCTATTACTAAAAGATTTGTTTTTATTCCAAATCCTATAAAATTAGAAATTCAAGGTTTAACAAAGGAATTTGAAGCAAGGATACCATTGCATCCAGACCGTCCTGAATTAGGTAATGTAACTTATAAAGTAGGACCATCGAATAATACTATATTTGTCCCATTAAGAGACATATCTGGCATAAAAGTAGGAACTATATTTCGTCTTATGAATTTATTCAATGTTGAATTATTATCTCCATCAATTTGTGTATATATAGGTGAAAGTATAGAAGAAATAAGAAGAATTAATGCACCAATAATTCAATGGCTGCCTTATGGTATTGAACTATCTATAGTAATGCATGATGGAAGTACTATAGATGGTATAGTTGATAGGAATATTTTAAATGAAAATCTACCGAATGTTTTCCAATTCTATAGATTTGGTTTTGTTAAGATATACAAAGAAGATGGCAAGATAAAAGGCTATTATACACACGATTAGACCAAAAAGCTCATAAACCCCTTTGTTTTTGTTTTTTCTACTAATAAAATGAACAATGAGAGGTTGAGGGATAATGTCTAAAACTCCTATATATGTAAGATTTAATGTACCTCCAGAATTAATGGAGCGTACATATGAATGTATAAAATTAGCAGCAGAAACTGGAAAGATAAAAAAAGGAGTAAATGAATCTACAAAAGCAGTAGAAAGAGGACTTGCAAAGTTTCTTGTTATAGCTCAAGATGTAGATCCACAAGAAATTGTAGCACACCTACCTTTACTTGCTGAAGAGAAAAAAGTTCCTTACTCCTATGTGGACTCAAAAGTAAAACTTGGTCAATATGCAGGGATTGAAGTGGCAGCCTCATCAGTAGTAATCATTGATCCTGGTAAAGCCAAACCATTAATGGACGAGATTATAGCAAAAGTCACTGAAATAAGAAAAGGTACAACAGCTGAAGTAACAAAACCAGAGCAGGAAGCAAAGGAAGAAAAGCCAAAAGAAGAGAAACCAAAGAGGAAGAAAAAATCAGAAGAATCACAGAAAAAATAAAAATAGATTATAATTTTAAGACTTAAATGTGATAAAATATGAGCGGTGAGACAACTGAAGCCTATCCTGCAGAAGTCATCCAAATAATAGGAAGGACAGGAGTAACTGGTGAAGTAGTACAAGTGAGAGTAAGAGTATTAGAAGGAAAAGATAAGGGAAGAATACTTACAAGGAATGTAAAAGGCCCTGTAAGAATAGGAGACATATTAATGTTAAAAGAGACAGAAAGAGAGGCTAAGAAACTGGTACCAAGATAAGTTGGTGAATAACATGGTAAGAATATTTAGATGTTCTTTTTGTAATAAGGAAATTGAACCAGGTACAGGAATGATTTATGTTAAGAATAATGGCACACTTCTTCGTTTTTGTTCAAGTAAATGTAGAAAAAATATGCTTAAGCTTAAAAGAGAATCTAGAGATTTTAAATGGGCTTCTGGGGAGGCTAAATGATAGAGAGGACTTTTGTAATGATAAAACCAGATGCTGTAGTTCGAGGTCTTATTGGAGAAGTTATTTCTAGAATTGAGAGAAAAGGTTTAAAAATTGTAGGAATGCGAATGATACATCTATCTAGAGAAGAAGCAGAAGAACTTTATTCAATTCATAAAGATAAACCATTTTTTAATGAATTAATNAACTTNGTGACTTCTGCGCCTGTTGTAGTAATGGCTGTAGAAGGAGAAAGTGCAATTTCTGTCATGCGTAAGATTATTGGTTCAACAGATTCAAAAGATGCCTCTCCAGGTACAATAAGAGGAGATTTTTCTTGTTCAAAAAGCATGAATATTATTCATGCATCAGATTCTTT
>QNVI01000053.1 GCA_004348015.1 Thermoproteota archaeon
TTACCATAAATATGTAATCTAAATATATCTAAATGAGTTAATGGAACCCAATATTTTTTACAGCAATTTCCATCATTTTTACATTGAAAACTTACCATATCAAAATAATAAATAAAAAAGAATTTTTTAGCTTTTCCAAAAATATTTATAAATCTCTTATTTTTCATTATTTATGAATCCTTTGCTATTAATTCCTTTAATTATTTCATTTGCTACAACATTTATATTAACAAAATTATGGATTCCTATTGCACATAAAATTGGAATTGTTGGAAAGGATATGAATAAACCAGGAAATCCAAAAGTTGCAGAATTAGGAGGAATTCCATTATTAGGAGGAATATTAGGAGGAATATTATCTTATGTGGGAATAAATACATTTATTTTAAATCAAATTCATATAAATTATGCACTTTTTGCATTTTTAAATACAGTTTTAATTATTGCATTTATAGGATTTGTTGATGATATTTTAGGATGGAAGATAGGATTAAAACAATGGCAAAAGCCATTATTAACAATTCCAGCAGCAATTCCAATGATGGTTTCAAATTTAGGAAAAACAACAATTTCAATATTTGAAACTATAGATTTAGGAATTTTATATCCTCTTATTATTGTTCCTATAGGTATAGTTGGTGCATCAAATGGATTTAATATGCTTGCAGGATATAATGGATTAGAAGCAGGAATGGGAATAATTATAATTTCAACAATGAGTATTATTGCATATTATACTGGAAATAGTTGGATTTCTATGATAGGATTAATAATTGTTCTTTCTTTAATTGCATTTATTTATTTTAATTGGTATCCTGCAAAAATATTTCCTGGAAATGCTTTTACATATATGATTGGAGCAATAATAGCATGTATGGCAATTTTAGGAAATATGGAAAAACTTGCACTATTTTTATACATTCCATATTATATGGATTTTATATTAGGATCAAGAAGTAAAATGAAAATAGAAGCTTTTGGAAAAGTAAATGAAGATGGAACATTAGATAAACCTTATGAAAAAATATGTGATGTTTGTCATTTAATGATTGTAATAATTAAAAAAATAAAAGGAAAAGTTTATGAAAAAGATGTAACCATAAGCATTTTAACATTTGAAATTATTTTATCAATAATAGGAATAAAGTTATATATTTGAAATAAAAAATAAAAAATGGATGATGAAGGAAGAGCCATTTTCAGAATAATGAAGAACCTGACTCACTCTGACATTAAAATGAAAATTAAAATTGGTGTTGAAATAATAGTATAAATCATAATAGTAATTGTTAATTTTATTGCTAATTTTAAATCATATATAGCAACATAAAAAGGAAAAGAATGTAAAAATTCAAATAATAATGAATAAATTAATCTTCCTATAAATAAAGCAATTATAGCATCCTTCCAAAATAAAATTCCTTCTCTTATTAATTCTCCTGCTATTAATAATGATGCTTGATAATTTACAATATATGTAATAGTAATTGGTAATGCTTTTGCATTAAAAATAAAGAATTCTGCAATAATTTTTGAAATATTTTCTAAATAATTAAAAACTCCAAAATATATTAATAAAATTACTATTATTAAAACAATAAAATATTTTATTCCAATATCTTTTGTTATTTTTATTGATTTTATTAATGATTTTTTTAAATTAATTTTACTATTCTTAATTTCTTCTTTTATAATTATTTCTTTATTTTTTAAGAAAATTCTTCCTAAAATTATTCCCATTATCATACTAATAATAAGAGCAAAAAATGATAATCCAATATATATTAATCCTATGGAAATTCCAAATATTGCTATAGAAATTGGTAATACATACTCTATTATTAATCTTAAGCCACTAAATGGCATAGAAAAAAGAGTATAAACTATAACTTCTTTATGATTTAATTTATTTTCTCTTACAAGAGAAGAAATAATAGCATGTTCTGCTCTTGAATCAATTATTCCTATTACCATAGGAATAGAAAGTTCAGATGGAAGTTTTGGTATTTTTAAAATCAATTTTAATGGCTTTAATAATTTCTTATGAAATCCTATTGAAAATAAAATATCTGCAATAAAAACTCCAATAAAAGCTGTTAATATGATAATTATAAATGAATTTATGTATATTGTTAAGTCCAATTAATCACCAAATAATTTTTTATTTTTCTAGTAAATAATTCTTGGTCTTCCATTAAAATCTATTATTTCTCCATTTACTTCATAAATTTTATTTATCATACTAATAACTTCATTTGGACTTCCATTACATATAATTTCTCCATTATTTAATAAAACTATTCTATCAGCATATTTAAAAGCTAGATTAACTTCATGAATTGCTATAATTGTTATAGTATTTCTTTCTTTTGTTATTTTTCTTATTAACTCCATTATTTCCAATTGATATTTTAAATCTAAATTTGCAGTAGGTTCATCAAATAGCATTATTTTTGAATTTTGTGCAATTATTCTTGCAATATTAGCTCTTTGTCTTTCTCCTCCACTTACTTCATCAATATATCTATTTGAATATTCAATTAAATTTAAATCTTCTAATATTTTATTTACAAATTCAATATCTTCTTTTTTTGGTATAGTCCAAAAATAAGGTAATCTTCCTAAAATAACATTTTCAAAAATTGTTATTGGAAATATAATTGGAGTAAATTGAGGAAGATAAGAAATTATTTTTGCTTTTTCTCTTTCTGAAATTTTAGATAAATCCATTCCATCATAAATTATTCTTCCTTTATATGATTTTACTCCTAAAATACATTTTAAAAATGTGGTTTTTCCTGCACCATTTGGTCCTATTATTGCTAATAATTCTCCTTTATTTATTTTTAAATTAATATTTTTTAATATTGTTTTTAAGCCATAATTTGAATATAAATTTATTATTTCAAGACTCATGACCAATACATCCTCCTACTTTTAATTAATAAATAAACAAAAAATGGTCCTCCAATAAGAGAAGTAATTGCACCAACAGGAAGAATTAATGGTGAAAAAATTGTTCTTGCAATTGTATCTGATAATAAAAGTAAATTTGATCCTATTAATGATGATGTTATTATCAATTTTCTATTATCATTTCCAATAATTATTCTTGCAATATGAGGAGATACTAAGCATATAAATCCAATTACTCCAACAAATGATATTGTTACTGCAATCATAAATCCTATAACAATTATACATATTGCTCTTATTTTTTTAATATTAATTCCTAAGCTAGAAGCAATTTCTTCTCCCATATTAAAAGCATTTAATCTCCATCCCATATGAATAAAAATTATTATTCCTATTAATCCTGATGAAATCCATATTAATTTTTCCCAATTTAATAATCCAAGATCTCCTAATAGCCATACTATTACTGCTTTTAATGCTTCTGCTTGACTTGTATATTGTAATATTGATGTAAATGCACTAAAAAAATATCCTATTGCAATTCCAGTTAAAACTATTACTGTTGGATTTGTTCCTTTTATTCTTGCTATAATACTAATAACTATTGAGCAGATTAAGCATAATATAAATGCATTTGTTATTATAAAAATCTCATTTGTTATAAGAAATGTATAACTACCATAAGCAATTCCAGCTCCAAGTATAATTGCTATAGATGCACCAAATGCTGCAGCAGAAGAAAGTCCTATTGTAAATGGAGATGCTAATGGATTTCTTAATATACTCTGACATACCACACCTGAGGATGCAAGTATTGCCCCTATGATAATTGCTCCTAAAACTCTTGGCATTCTTAAATTCCAAACAATATACTCTAAAACTTCATTATTATTAATATTTAAAAATGGAAATGATTTTGCTATTATTATTTTATAAACATCAATAATATCCATTTTTACAGAACCTATTGAAATAGAAATTCCAATTAAAAAAATTAATAATATTAAAAAAGAAAAAATTGTTATTTTATATTTCACTATTTCACCATCAGCTTGGATAGTACCATATTCCTTTATATTCAATTCCTAGAAATGATAAATATTGTTTTAAGTAATAACTAACATCAATATCAGAAAATCTATCAGGATATGAAATTTTTGCAATTTGTAATATAGCAATGGGATAACTTGGTTTATATAAAAGATCATTTGGAAGTATTACTATTTTATTTTGCTTTACTGCATTTGTAAGATTTAATCTTTGTTTAATATCATTTAATATTTTTTCATAATCACTTTGTTTAATAGTTAATGGATCTGCTGTTATTGCTTTAATTATTACATCTGGATTTTCATTTATTACCCATTCTGCACTTACTTTTGGATATGAAATAGAAAATTCTCCTATTGGTCTTAATCCTGATAATATCATAATATCATAAAGTCCAGCTCCAGGTCCTACTGTACCCCATGTAATATATGTTTCACCATAGGCTCTTAGTTTATTTTCTTCTTTTAAACCACTTAATCTTTGATTTACAATATTTAATATATCCTTCATCCATTTACATAATGATTCTGCTTCTTTTTCTCTTCCAATTATTATTGCTAATGTTTTTATTTCTCTATCCATTATTGATGGAATATAAAAATCAAATCTTACAACTTTAATTCCTAATGGCTCAAGTTTTTCTTCAGCATCTAAAGTCCATTTTGTATAAGTAATAACAATATCTGGTTTAAGACTTATTATTTTTTCATAATCTGGATTTTTCCAACTTCCAACAACTGTTTTATTTGAAATATTACCAAATATCTCTGGCTTATTTGCTATTACATCACTAATTCCTACTATTAAATCACTTGCATTTAAAATTTTTAAAATAGTTGCAGCATCTCCAGTTAATACAACAATTTTCTTTACTGGTATACTTATTTCAACATATTTTCCAGAAGAATCTATTATTGTTATGTTTCCTAATTTAGATGTTTGTATTGTAGGTGAATAACTACTTATTAAATTGCTTATTAAATAACCTCCATAAAAGCTTATTATTGCTATGATTATTAATATTCCAATAATTTTTGCTTTGCTCATGATTTATCCCAATAGAAATTAATATGAGAACAATTTATTTTTATTGTTTCATATGAAACTAATACAAAATAACAACATAATATTCCATTACATATACTTCTCCAAATCCTGGATGGTAATATTTTAATCCTGGTTGAATATCTGCTTGAAATACTTCATCATTTTGTGGTTCTATATGATATAATCCTTCTTTGCATAAAATAGCATTAAAAGCATGTTCAAAATCTTTTCCATTTAATTTTCCTATTACTGTAACAATTCCCATATCCCAATTATTTAATTTTGCATGAAGAGATAACATAAATGCATAATCTCCACAAACAAAATCTGGATATGAATAAGGAATTTCATTTGTTTTATCTTCAGCTAACCATTTCTTTAATTCATCTAATGTTGGAATAGTTTTATTTTTTAATGGCTCATAGAATACTGAATATAATTTTTCATATTCTTTTTTAATATTAGTATAATTAATTAATAATATCTCATAATTTTTTGAAGTTTCTTCTAATTTTATTTTTGTATTATTATAGTCATTATAAATTAAATCATAGTTTTTCTTTAAATTTGAATAAGAATTATTTAGCTCAATATAATTACTATAAATTTCTTCATATGATTTTAAAATATTACTATAATTTTCATATAGTAAATTAAATTCTTTACTTAAATTGTTATAACTAATCAAAATATTATTATAGCTTTCATTTAAAATAACATAGCTTTTCAATAAATCATTATAATTTTTATTTAATTCAATATTTTCTTTTAATGTTGTATTATATAATTGATTAATTTTTTCATTTTCATTTTTAAGATTTAAATTTTCTAATAAAAGAAAACCTATAATTAAAATTAATATTGAATAAGCTAAGTATTTCTTCATAATTAATTTTTTCTTAATTTCAAATATTTACTTTATTCAATTCTACATGAACTCTATGAGAACCACATTTTGGACATCTTACAGAAGTTCTTTCTTTATCTATTGCACTTATAAGTATTTCATTTCCTTCATATCCACAATCTCTACATACATATTTGAAATCTGCTTTCCATAAAATATATTCGCTCATTTATAACTCAGTTATTATAAAGTATTTTTATAATATTAATTTTTATTCTTCTTATGAAAGAATTTTTATTGAAAATAAGAAAAGAACTTGAAAAAGAAAATGAAAAAATAATAAATCATCCATTAATAAAAGAAGCAGAAAAAGGAAAACTAAAATTTGAAAAAATAAAAAATTTTGTATCTCAGCAAATTTATATTGTAAATCATGATTTAAGATCTTTAGCAATAATGCTATCAAGAAGTAAATATGATGATGAAGTAGAATTCTTTTATACACTTATATCAGGAGATTATGAAGCATTAAAAAGATTAAAACTATTAGCTGAAGAAATTAAAGTAGATTTTTCAGAACCAATACCAATGGCAATTGCATATACTCATTATTTGGCATGGCTTGCAAATTATGCAAATCCAGGAGAACAAGCAACTGCATTAGTTATTAATCTTCCAGTATGGGGAGAAGCATGTAAAAAATTTGGAAAAGCATTAAAAGAAAAGTATAATATAAAAAACATAGGATTTTTTGAATTATTCTCAGGTCCATTTGATAAAATTGAAGAAATGGCAATTAAAATAATGGAAAGATATAAAGATAGTTTATCAAATATGGAAAAATGTGCAAAATTAATACAATCATATGAGCTTATGTTTTGGAATGGAATTTATCAATGGTGATAAAATGTTTACAAAAGAATTATGGAATTCTATAGTAAAAATTTATGAAGGAATAATAAATCACCCATTTATAAAAGGATTAGTAGATGGAACATTAGAAGAAGAAAAATTTAAATTCTATGTAATACAAGATGCACTTTATTTAAAAGAATATGTAAAAGCATTAAGCTTAACTGCATCAAAAGCACCAAAAGAAGAATGGACAGCTATTTTTAATAATCATGCTAAACTTACTTTTGAATTTGAAAAATCACTACATAGAAGTTTCTTTAAAGATTGGAAATTAAGTGAAGAAGATGTAAATTCTACACCAATGTCTCCAACAAATTTAGCATATACAACATATCTTATAGCAATAGCATATTCAAGACCATTTCATGAATTATTAGGAGCAATATTACCATGCTATTGGATATATTGGGAAGTAGGAAAAGAACTTGAAAAGAAAGGCTCAAAAAAAGAATTATATCAAAGATGGATTAATACATATTCTTCAAAAGAATTTGAAAGTATATGCATGGAAGTAATAAATATAACAAATGAAATTGCAAAAGATCTATCTGAAAAGCAAAAAGAAGAAATGAAAAAGCATTTTATAATAACAAGTAAATATGAATATATGTTTTGGGATAGTGCATATAGACTAGAAAAATGGGTTCTGAGTACATAGTCATTAATAGACTTACATAACTCTTGGGATTCATCAGCCTTGGACTCCTCTTGAGTTCATTGGAGTTCTCATCAGCCTCTTCCCCTGTCAGGGTGAACCCGCTCCAACCCCTCATCAGCTCATCGAAGAGCTTTGGGGTTGGAGAAAGCCCCTCCATCTGAAGGTACAGGTTTATGGCAGCATTAAGCTGCCTATTTATTCTCAGCCCGCATTTGCATTCATATACTGCTCCTTTCGGGGCATTAACCATCCCACATCTGGAGCACCTTCTAGTGGAGTTCTTTGGGTTGAGGAGCACGACCTTTGACTTGTAGCTCAGGAGGGCTATGATCGTCTTCCAATTGACCTTCGAGATGTTTCTATTATGCTCCTTTGAGCTGTTGAGCATTCCCTCCTTCCTCAAGTCTTC
>QNVI01000054.1 GCA_004348015.1 Thermoproteota archaeon
GATGTATAAATTCAAAAATTATAAAATCGTATACTTGAGTTTTTAAATTTTTTATAATAAAAAAATTTTACATAAAAACCTAAGAATAAGCCTATATTTTTGCAAAATAATCTCTCTAAAACTCAGAATTTTTAGTTCTAAAACGAATGAACAAATCTCAAAAAATTGAAAAAACTTAAGGATTTCCAAAGATATTTCAATAGTTTATGAACTTATGAAAATAGATCTAAAAGACATTTAAGTAATGCTTGTATCTATTTAGACCATAAAAGCTTTTGTGACTAAATTTTTAGCTCTTTAAGCATTGCTTCTAATGAAATAGTCTCAGGAAACTTCAAAAGATCTAAATCCTCCGTGACTAACTTTAATTTATATTCTTTGGCTACATAGATATATGAGGCATCATAGAAAGTTATATTATTTTTCTTGGCTATTTCTAAAACTTCAAGTATTTTTTGTCCAATATTTAACTTCTCTAAGTTTTCTATAATTTCTTTAAACATATCAACTACAAGAGCAAGATTCTTAATGCTTCCTCTTTTATATTCCTTCCATATAGTATTACCAATTTCATAAATAGTAAGATCAAGTATTACAAATCGATTTTCATATAATAATAATTTCTCTCTTAATCTTATTATTAATGGATATAATGCAGATGTATCAAGTAAATACTTAGTAGAGAAATTATATCACCTTTCAAGTCTTGATTCTTTAACAGCTTTTATCCAATCTTCTTCCTTCATATTCATTGATTTTAATGCTTCTTCTATTATTTTCTTCATTTTTTCCATTTTTACCTTTTTAATTTCTTCTTCTAAGCTTTTTTCAATAACTTCTTTTAAATTTATACCAAGTTTTTCAGCTTCTTCTTTAAGCTCTTTTCTTATTCTTACAGAAAGAACAGTTGTAGTCATATCTCTCATTTTCTGAATACAATTCTCAAGTATATAAGCTCTTTGTATACTAAAATGTAGCTTAATAATATTTTTATGATTTTTTACTTAGCTTTAAAATTCCTTGTACTATTCCATTTATTATTGCCTCAGGCTTTGGAGGACATCCTGGAATATAAACATCAATAGGCATTAATGAATCTGGAGTACCCAATATAGCATAATTTTCTGGATCATAAAATATACCTCCACCACAAGCACAACTTCCTATAGCTACAACAACTTTTGGATCAGGAACTTGTTCATATACTCTTTTAGCCATTGGAAGAATTTGTTTTGGCATAGGACCTGTAATTAAAAGAATATCTGCATGTCTTGGAGATGCAACAAGCTGAATTCCAAATCTCTCTACATCAAATCTTGGTGATAAGGCTGCTAAAATCTCAATATCACAACCATTACATCCTCCACAATGAAGATGATATAGCCAAGGAGAGTAAATTCTTGACTTCTTTAATAAACTCATTTTCATCCCTCCAACCAAACATACTTTTTTGGATGTGTATTTAGCTTAATAGAAAGCATTCTTCTACAATCAGTACAATACTCTTCAATTTTTTTATAATCATTCATTACTGATTCCTTGATGATAGGATCAATTTTTTCTATTAATCTTTGATATGTTCTATCAATAAACTTCTTTGTTGCAAAATATTTTCCACAATTTTTACATTTTAATAAATCTAATTCTGTAGTAATATAAGCTTCTCTTTCGTTAGGATTATTTATAGTAATTTCAAATGTTTTAGTTAATTTTATTGCTTCTTCTGGACATATTTCTTGACAATATCCACAAAAAGCACATCTCAAAGTAAATGTCTCTATAATTAATTTATTTTCTTTATATTGAAAAGTAGTTGCCTTTCCAGAGCAACTATAATGACATGCTTTACATCCTATACATTTTTCATTATCACGCTGTAAAAGCCCTCTTAATACCTCAGGTATTTGACTATACTTTTTCTCAGGAATTAATGATGAAGGATATTTTAATGTCATTGGTTTTTTTATTGTGTATTTGATTAATTTAATTTCTGAAGACATTTTACATCACCATGGTTATAATATTAATTAAACATAGTATGGAAATTATTTTTATATACCATATTAATGCATTTTTTATTCTATATCTTGGATTTAATACATGTATTATTGAAAGAATGAAGATGATAAGAATAGAAATTATCAAAAATAAAGGTATTGATAAATATATTGGTAGTGTATTTATTGGTATGAAAATTGAAATAAATAATGCTATAAAATCATAGATTAAAAATATTTTTGTTAAATAATAAATTCCTAATAATTTTCCTGAGTATTCAGTATATGGTCCTGCAACTATTTCAGCTTCAGCCTCAGACATATCAAATGGCTTTATATGAAGCTTTCCAAGAATTGAAGTGAACATCAATAAGCCTGCTGTTATATTTACTAAATTGAATTCACTTATGGATATTTCCCATAATATTAAACTATTTTTAGAAATTGCCATAGAGAATAAGCTTATTATAAATCCAAATTCAGTCACAAGAAATAATTCTGCCTCTCTTCTAACTCCAATAAATGCCCATGGAGAACCACTTGCAATTGGACCAATTATCATGAATAATAATGAACCAATAAGTAAGTATGAAACTATTACTAGACTATATGGTACATTTGAAAGTAAAGAAATTCCTGAAAATGGTATGAAAAATATAGAAATAAATGCAAATATTAATGAAATATAAGGAGAATAGATAAATAATCTTTTCCTTGAGGATTCAGGGATTATAGTTTTTTTACCAAAAAGCTTTATTATATCATAAAGAGGTTGAATAATTCTTGTAATCCCCATAATTGATCTTAAATCCTTATACATAAATACTAGAGGACCTATTCTCCATTGGAGTCTTGCTGAAAATTTTCTTATTAAGAAGGAGTAAAATAATCCTAAGAAGAAGCTTGTGAAAATTATTAATATTAATTCGATCATAATAATCCCTTCTTCTTACTCATATTTACACTCATAACAATTAGATCTTCCCATCTCATTATTTTTCTGTGATTATTCTTTATTACTTCAATTCTATCAGTACATGCAAGACATTGATCTATACTTCCCATTACCACAGGTACATCAGCTAGATTACATCCTATAAGCATTAATGGAATTAATGCATTATTTCTATAGCTTGGAGTTCTAATTCTTATTGCTTGTAATGAATTATTTTCATATAATTTCATATAGTAAAATAGTTCTCCTCTTGGTGCTTCATTTAATCCTATGGCTTCTATTTTAGATGGTTTTTCTTCTACTTTTGATTTTATCTCTCCACTTCTTTTTGAAAGATAATCTAAGCACTGAATTACAATATCAGTAGATACAAGTACTTCTTTTATTCTAACAATCATTCTAGCATAAGAATCACATCCTTCATCAGTTACTATTTCCCATGATATTATACTCTGATCATAAATTGCATGTGGAGGATTATCTTTTCTTACATCTATCTTCCATCCACTTCCTCTTGCAGTTGGTCCTACTGCTCCTCCATTAAATGCTTGTTGATATGTTAGCTTACCTACACTAATTAATCTTGATTTTATAACAGGATGATTTGCAATTTCCAATGCCATTTTAGAGAATTCTTCTTTTAATTCTTCAATTGCTCTTTTTGCTTTTATAGCAATTTCCTTTGAAATATCTCTGCTTACACCACCTATTCTCCATATTCCATAGGTTATTCTATTTCCTGTTATTGATTCTATTATATCTAAAATTCTTTCTCTCAATCCCCATGTATACATAAATCCAGTCTTCCATCCTATTACATCTGCTACAACACCTAACCATAATAAATGACTATGAATTCTATTCAATTCTGCTAATAATGTTCTAATGTATAATGCACGCTCTGGAATTTCTATATCAAATAGATTTTCTGCACATGTAATATATGCAAGTCCATGAGCACCTGAGCATATACCACATATTCTTTCTGCTAGGAAAACTCCTCTATTATAGCCTCTATTTTCTATAAGCTTCATTATTCCACGATGATGAAAACCAGTCTTAATATCAGCTGCTACAATTTCCTCTCCTTCAACTTTTACATAAACTACTTGACCTTCTATAACACCTGGATGATATGGACCAATAGGAATTAGACTTTGATATGCTTCTTTTATTGGCATTTTTAATTGAAGATAATTGCCATCAATATTTACTTCAGGAATTTCTCTTAATTTGCTTTCTACAGGATTTGGCCATTCATATGGTAAAAACTGATGACGAGAATCTGGTAATCCGATAGGATTTATTCCTAATAATTCTTTTAATTCTTTTTCAGCCCATACTGCTTGCCATGTAATTTTTCCTATTGAAGGATATTCTGGTTTTATTTTACTAATATTAGCTTTAAATATTATATTGGTTATATTATCAAGAGAAATATTAGTATGTGTTATATCATATACATTAATAATTTCAAATCCCTTTGATTCAAGATCTATTGCAGTTACATGATTAATTCTTGCACCTAAATTTATCATTATTTTTGCAATTTTATCTAATTCCTCTGGCTTTACTTTTATTATTAACCAATTTCCTGAGATTTCATATTCTAAACCATTTGGATAAATTTCCTTAATACGATTTATAATATTTTCACTCATGATATCACCTTATTTATTAGATTAATTGGAGAAATAGGTCTATAGTACATCATTCCAAAATCCTCTGGCTTATAACCAAAGGAAAGAGCTAAAAGCTCAGATAAATGAATAATAGGTTTTTTAAATTCTATTCCTTTTTCATCTTTATAGATTCTTACTACTCTATCAAATTGATCATAACAACCAGAACATATGAAAATAAGACAATCTGCATCTGATTTTTCAATATATTCTAATTTTAATCCTGCTCTTCTATAAACTGAAGTATATGGATCTGATAAATATAATAAAAGACCACAGCACATTCTATCATAGGGAGTATCAATAATTTCTATACCTAGAGATTTTATAATTTCATCAAAATAATTTGGAAGTTTTTCACCATGTTTTCTTCCATGACATCCTAAATGTCTTATTGCTTTAATTTTAATTGGTCTTACAATATTTTTCTTTATTTTATCTAAATTTTCATATAAAATCTCAAGAAAATGTTTTACATCAACTTTTAATTCAATTTTAAGTCCTATTTTTTCTAAATAATTATTTACCATTAATAATTTTTGAGGATTATTTTTAATTTCTTCAAGACATTCATAATGTGATATATAACAACCATTACATGAATCTACAATACTTACTCCTTGTTTTTCTGCTAAAGCAAGATTTTGACTTGTAAGCAATAACCACCAATCTGGATTTATAGCCTTCCAAACACCAGGTCTTATACAACAAAGAGTTCCTTTTAAATAATCAAAAGGAAGATTAAGATGCTTTGCTACAAGAAATGTAGCTTTTTCTGCCCATGGCATTTTAGCAGGCATTACACAACCAAGAAAATATCCATAATTCATTTTTATCCCCTAATAATAGAATTTCTTTTTTTCTTTATCATACATTAATTCATCTTTAATTCCAGCTTCTTCAATAATTTTTATTTTATTATAAAGAGATTCTTTTATTGAATGAGCAGTAGGAGGAATTCTATCAAGTCCGCATTTTTCTCTTATTTCTTCTATATTTTTATCTATAGGATAAACAAGACCAATTTCAAAATCTCTTTGAAGAGCAGGTTTTACTATATTTGGTGCTGATGGTCTGAATAATTTTCTTAAAGGATATAATTGAGATTCTTCATTTTGATTAAATATAGTAAATTTTATTCCAGATTCCAATAGTTTCTCCCATGCTTTTACTTTTTCCTCTATTTTTTCTTCTTTCTTTTCTTCTTTCATTTCTTCTTTCATTTTTTCCTCCCCTTTAAATATTCTAATGCTTCTTTTCTAGGAAGAAGCATTAATGCTTGTGCACTACACATTTTTACACACATAGGATCACCATCACAGAAATCACATTTAACATAAACATTTTTCTCTTCATCAATTCTTGGTATACCAATTGGACATGATTGATTACAAGTTCCACATCCTATACAAAGAGCTGGAGAAATTCTTACTATTCCTAAATCATCTTTATAAATAGCTTCTCTTGGGCATGAAGAAAGACACATAGGAAATATACAATGAGAACAATTTGCATTTATAAATCTTCCAGGATTATCAGGATCTTCATAAACATAAAGGAGAGCATATCTTCTATCAAATGTTTTATAATGTTTATATGCACATGCTATCATACATTGCATACAACCAGTACACTTATCAGGATCATGAATTATTACTAATTCTGTTGCTTTTGTTCCATGGATTAATATTGATGATTTTAAGGCCATATTATTCTACCTCACATATTGTTTTTGCTATTAGCTTAAACCAATTTTCAAATTCATGATAATATTCTGTAAAGAAAATTCCATTTGATCCTAATAGAACTAAAATTCCTAAGCTAATAATACATATAGCTAATATAAGGCCTGGGATTCTTAAAGATAAATGTTCTTCAATATCCTTAATATATTGAATTTTTATTTTAGGTTTTCCAAAGACTATAATTTTAAAAGAATATAATGTTGTAAAGAATATTAAAATAGCAGATATAAGAATAATTATCATGATTTCTAAATTAATATTTCCTTTAATAAATTCTAAAAATGTATTATAACCAAGTGTTCCCGGAATAAGAGATAATGAAAAACCTCCTATTAGATATGTAAATCCATTCCATCCTACTCTTCTTCCAAGTCCTTTCATTAATGAAAGATCTGCTATTCTACTAGTCTTAATAACAAAACCACTATCAAAGAATAGAAGAGCTTTTGCAAGTCCATGATTTAAAAAATGTAATAGTATTGCTGAAAAGAAAAATAGCATGAGATTTGGATAAATTAATGCCAATCCAATTAGCAAATAGAAATATCCTACTTCTGAGCATGTGGAAAAAGCCCAAATTCTTTTTATTCCCTTTATATGTACCATACCAACATGAAATCTTGAATATTTGCTTCCATATATGGATTCGATCATAGCAAGTAAAGAACCTGTAATAATGCTAAGAATACCAATTATCATTAAAAATAAACCAATATTTGTATTGAAAGGAGACATTATACCAATTATTCTACTAGTAGTAAATGCAGCTATTTGAACCATAATTCCACTTAATACTGCACTCATAGGTGTAGGAGCTTCACTATGAGCTGCAGGAAGCCAAAATAGACCAAAAGGAAATACTCCAATTTTTATACCAAATCCAATTGCATATAAAATTGTAATAATTTCAGGATATGATATACCATGATTTAATATAACATTACCTATGGTGTAGTTTTGATATAAAATACCAATTATTATTAAAATTGCTCCTATTATACTCCAAAGGAAAAATCTCATTGTAGCTTTAACTGCACTTCTCCTTCTTGTTAATAATATTATAATACCACCAAGAATTGTACTTGCTTCAAATGATACATATATTAATAATAAATTAAAAGAAGATGCCATAATTGATAGAGTTGCAATAAATAGAGGAAAAAGCAAACTAAAATATCTTAATTCCTTATTATCTTCAAAATAATGATAGCTATAAATTATTGCTAAAAAACTAATAAAATATGTAACTTCAAGAATAAAAGCAGTAGAATAATTTATTAAAATTCCATTGATATTAGGATAATAAATAATTTCTCCATTAATTAATAACCAAGTATTAATTAAAATAGCTATTAATGAGAATATGGATAATGAGATAATTATGCTCTTTTTCTTACTAAATAAAATAGATGTTAATATTCCTCCAATAATTAATATAATTGGAGAAATTATTGCAATAAAAGATTCCTTCATTTTTCCACCTTTAAATATGATTTATCATAATATTCATTCCAATTTTCATCATATGGTAAATTTATTATTGGAATAATAGGTCTATAGAGACTATCATTATTCATATATGGCTCTTTTGCAAGTCCACAATAAAAAATAGATTCAGTATTTATTTTATCTGGAGAAGAAGAAGGAATTAAACTTAACATAATCATAAAGAAAAGAGATATGGAAGTTATTTCTATAAACATTAATAATAATGGAAAAATAAGAACAATAGATAGTATTATACATCCAAAAATACCTATAAGCATAAATGTCATTGCAATTATAAATGAAATTTCCTCTGATGTCTTTTTTGATTTTTTCATTAGATGAGAATGTTATAATGACAAGAATTTAAATCTTTTAGTACACATTAGAATGCTTTGTATTAAATAAATTAATAATTATAAGTAATTTATTATAAGTTATTTATTTTTGATTATTAAAATTCATTTATGAAAATAAAAAAAGCATTACTAATAGCATTGGATGTTTGTTCTTTATACTGATTTATCTATTATGGAGGAAGAATGAAAATGCCAATAGATTGTATTAAAAATTTTATTGGTAAAAAAGTATTAATTAAAGGAGAAGTAAAATCAGGAAAGACAAAACTTTGTGAAGAAATTTTAAATGAAATGATAAAGTATTTTCCACCATCAAAAATAACAGTTATAGATCTTGCTCCTTCAAAAAAATATTTTAAAGATATTATATTAGGAGGGACAATGTCAGTACCTAATGGAGTAATATATCTAAGACCTAGTATAGTATATGCGCCAAGATTGGAAGGAAAAAATAAGGAAGAAGTATTAGAATTGGCAAGAAGAAATGCCATGAATATTGAAAATATATTCAAAATTTATGAAAATAACCCTAGTGAAATTCTTTTTATAAATGATATAACATTATATTTTCATGCAGGCTCTTTTGAAAGAATAATAGAATTAATAAAATATCCAAAAACTCTTATTTGTAATGCTTATGAAGGAGAAAAGCTTCATGACGATAAGGAAAGTGGGATAACAATAAGAGAAAGAGAAATGTTGAAAAAATTTGAAGAATACATGGATATAATTATAAAGCTATGATTTTTTTAATAGCTTTAATCCACTTTTTACAACTGGTAATAACCATTTAAATCTTCCTTTTATTATTTGTCTAAAAATAAATGAAGCTCTTAAATAGAATTTTCTATATGCAAAAGATATGAGTGAAGATATTTCTTCTATAGAAAGCTCTTTAGTCCTCATAATAGGTTTAATTGTAGTAAATTTTGACCAATCTTTTGTAACTAATAGATTTTCTCTTTTAGCAATTTCATATATTTCTGTACCAGGATAAGGAGTCATTGTTGTAAATTGTGCAAAATCTAATCCAGAATCTATTGCAAATCTTATTGTCTTCATTACATCTTCTTTTGTTTCTCCTGGTGTACCGATTATAAAAGAGCCAACAACTTCCATTCCAACTTCTTTTGCCCACTTAATTGCTCTTTTTGCTTGCTCAAGTGATATACCTTTTTTTAAAATTTTTAATATTCTTTCAGAACCAGATTCTATTCCATAATATATTACTCCACATCCAGCTTTCTTAAATATTTGTAATAATTCTTTTGTTATTAAATCAACTCTTGATCCGCAAGCCCACCAAATATCTAATTTACGATCAATAATTTCCTTAGCAATTTCCCATGCTCTCTTTTTATCAACAGTGAAATTATCATCAACAATTTCTATTGATTTTATTTTATATTTATTTACTACTTCTTCAATTTCATCAACAACATTTTTAGGACTTCTTGCTCTGAATTTTCTTCCATAGAATTGAGATGATGAGCAGAATATACAATTAAATGGACATCCTCTACTTGTTAAAATATTTCCAAGTTTTACTCTTTCACCTAAAACAGTATATCTATCTAATGGTAGTAAATGTCTTGCTGGAAATGGTATTTCATTTAAATTCTCTATTAATTTTCTTGGTTTATTTCTTTTAATTTTTCCATCTTTTCTATATATAATTCCATCCACTTCAGATAGATCCTTTTTATTTTCTATTGCTTTTAATAAATCAATAATTGTAGCTTCTCCTTCACCAATTACACCTATATCTAAATTTGGACATTCTAATAAAGTCTCTTCAGGTAAGGCAGTTATATGACAACCTCCCATAACTGTAATAGCATTTGGACAATACTCTTTTGCAATATCAATTGTCTTCATAGCATCATATATTGTAGGAGTAATAGATGTTACACCAATTACATCAGGATTTCTCTTTTTTAATTCATTTCCTAATTCCTTAAAGGATAAACCTAATGCAGTTGCATCTATTATATCTACGTCATATCCTTCTTTTTCCAAAACAGCTGCAATATATGCAAGTCCTAGTGGTGGGGCTCTAAGACCAAGAACTGAAATTGTTTCAATATCCATTGAACTTGGGGGATGAATGAGAGTGATTTTCACGATTAAATTATTGTTTTTTCACATAAATATTTTTTATCATTTTTTTATCATCTAGATAAAAAACTAGATAAAATAAATTAACCAAAAAAATTAAAACTTTTAATAATATTTTTAATATTCATGTATAAGCTATCTAAAAAAGAAATTATTGAAATACAAAATAAAAGATTAAGAGCTATTATAAAGTATGCTTATGAAAATTCTCCATTTTATAGAAGAAAATTCTCAAAAATTGATATTGATAGTATTAGAACAAAAGAAGATCTTAAAAAAATTCCTTTTACTACAAAAGATGATGTAAGAGAGAATTATCCGTTAGGATTATTAGCTGTAGATTTTTCAAAAATAATTAGATTTCATGCATCCTCTGGTACAACAGGAAATCCTACTGTAGTAGCATATACAAAAAAAGATTTAGAAAATTGGACGGAATTATGTGCTAGATGCTTAGAATTAGTTGGAGTAACATCAAATGATGTTGTTCAAATAGCTTATGGTTATGGATTATTTACTGGAGGATTAGGTTTTCATTATGGAGCTGAAAAAATAGGTGCAAAAGTTATTCCTACAAGTACTGGTAATACAAAGAGACAAATAAAATTAATGAAGGATTTAGGAACAACTGTTATTTGCTGTACTCCATCATATGGTTTATATTTAGCAGAAACTGCAAAAGAAGAAAATATAGATCCTAAAAAAGATTTAAAATTGAGAATTGGAGTATTTGGAGCAGAGCCATGGTCTGAAAATACAAGAAAGAAATTAGAAGAAAACTTTGTAGAAAATGCTTATGATATTTATGGTATGGCTGAACTTACAGGTCCTGGAGTTGCAATTGAATGTAAATATAAAAATGGACTTCATGTATGGGAGGATTATTTTATTGTAGAAATCATTGATCCTAATACTGGTGAAGTATTAGAGCCAGGAGAGAAAGGAGAAATGGTTATTACAACATTAATGAAAGAAGCCATGCCTTTTATAAGATATAGAACAAGGGATATTACAATTTTAGAAGATGATCAATGTGATTGTGGATTAGATCATGCAAGAATAATGAGAATACTTGGAAGAACTGATGATATGTTGAAAATTAGAGGAATATGTGTATTTCCAAGTCAAATAGAAGAAGTTATTTTGAAAACAAATGGACTTTCTCCTCATTATCAAATAATTGCAGATAGAGAAGGGGTAATGGATAAATTAATAGTTAGAGTAGAAGTAGCAGAAAATTTTAAAACAGATAAATTAACAGATGTTGTTATGTTGCAAAGAAAATTAGAAGAAGAACTTAAAGATTCTCTTGGAATTGATACAATTGTAGAGCTTGTTGAGCCTAAAAAAATTCCAAGAAGTGAAGGAAAAGCTCAAAGAATAATAGATTTAAGAAAAATGAAGGGATTATTATGAAGCAATTAAGTGTATTTCTTGAAAATAGACCTGGAAGATTAGCAAATTTATTGAAAATTTTAGAGGAAAACAAAATAAAATTACTTGCCATGGGAATAGCAGAAGCAGGGAATTATGGAATAGTAAGAATGATTGTAGATAAATTTGAAAAGGCAATTGAAGTTTTAAGAAATGCCAACATGGCAGTAAATCAAGCTGATGTAATAATAATTGATCTCGATAGATTAACAGAAGTAGCAAAACTATTTGGTGAATTGGGAATAAATATAGATTATGCATATTCTATGAATGATAATAAGATAGTCTTAAAAGTAGATAATGAAGAAAATGCTATTAAAATATTGAATAATAAAGGAATAAAATTCATTGCTTAAATAAAATACATTGTGATGGAAATTTTGATAATAAATTTTTAGAAATTAATCCAAATTCAGTCCATGAAGCATAAACAACACCACATGGCACAAGACATGTAGGACAAAGCTTAGCTTCAGATGCTTTTATATATGCTTTATTTTTTATTATTTCAGTAAAAACATCTTTTAAATAGAGTTCTTTTATTGATAAAGAATAATCCATAATTTTTTTACATGTAGAATTTATTGAAATATTAACATGATCTTTTTTAATTTCAGCAAAAATTTCACTAGTGTTACCACATATACTAGAAGTTATGAATTTGACCATAAATTTTCATATGGTATCATACAAATATAAATTTATAGTTTAAATTATGTTATGATGTAATCATTTTTATTACAATACAATTATGATATGAATTATGATTATGATAAAAATTTAATCTATCATGAGATTATTTTACCATTGAGTAATGTTTTTAAGCTCATTGTACATAATAATGATTAAGGTGAAATAAATGGCAAAATGTCCAAAATGTGGAACTGAAGTAGCAACTCCAACAAAAACATGGACATTAGCTCCAAAGGGAAGAAAACCAGTTACTGTTGGATTATTCAAATGCCCAAATTGTGGTGCTTACTTCAGAGCTGGAATAAAGTAAAATAATTTTTTATTTTTTTATTTTTTCAATAGATTTTGAAATTCTTTCTATTCCTATACTTATATCTTCATCTGATATAGCATAACATAATCTCAATCTATTTCTATTATCTCCAAAAAATTCTCCAGGAATTACAGCTACACCATTTAATAATAAATAATGTGCTAATTCTAATGTACTTTTCTCTAATCTTATATATGGATAAACATAAAATCCACCCTCAGGAATAGGGCATTCAATTCCATTTATTTTATTTAATTCTTCAACTATGAATTTTCTTTTTCTATCACATTCTCTTACTATAATAGGAATATATTCTCTATATTTTTCAATTGCAGATAAACAACCAAATTGTGCAAAAGTAGTTGGTGAACTTACAGTATGTTCTTGAACTATTTTCATTTTATCTATTAACTCTTTTGGTCCTGCTGCAAATCCTACTCTCCATCCACTCATACAAAATACCTTTGAAAATCCATCAATAACAATAGTTTTTTCTTTAAGATTTTCAATAGAAGCAGGCGAAATAAATTTTCTATCATCATAAACATAAGCCCAATCAATTTCATCTGATAAAACATAAATATTATAATCTTCTACTAAATCTTTTAATAATTTTATATCATTAATATCAAGAATTCCGCCAGTTGGATTATTAGGTGAATTAATTACAATAGCTTTTGGTCTCTTTGACATAATTTCTTTAAGAGATTCCTCATCTAAATGATATGGATCTTTACTCCATACTTCTAAGGTATTTATTCCAAGCATTAAGGCTATAGCCTTATAACTTGACCAATATGGTCTTAATAATACTATATAATCTCCATGTTTAAGTAATCCAAGAAAAAAAGAAAAGACTGCAAATTTTCCTCCTACTGTAACTAAAATTTCATCTTCTGAATAATCTAAGTTTCTTGTTTCTTTTAGATAATTTGATATGGCTTTTCTCAATTCTATTATTCCAAGACTTGGAGAATATCTATAATATCCTTTTAATAATGCATTAACTGTTCCCTTTATTGCATCCCATGGAGGAGTAAACATTGGTTCAGCAATATCAAATCTTATTACTCTTATTCCTTTTTCTTTTTCTATTTTATTAATTATTTCAATCATAGATATAGGTGATAATGGAATTTCCATAATATTTAATTATTAGGAAATATTTTTTAAGGATTATTATTTTTTAGATTTAGAAAAGGTGATATTATTGTACATGGACACAATATTACTTTTCTTGGGCTTATTGCTATCATTTATAATGGCAATAAATATAGGAGGGAATGATGCTGCAAATCCTACAAGTACAGCAGTTGGTTCAGGTGCATTATCATTAAGAAGGGCACTAATATTATTTGCAATATTTGTAATATTAGGAGCTTTACTTCAGGGTTATATGGTAATAAAAACTATTGGAAGAGGTATTGTACCAGAAATTGATATTCTAGGTGCATTTATTATTGTCCTTTCTGCAAATATATGGATATTTTTTGCTACAATGAGAGGAATGGCTATTTCTACTACACATTCTATAGTTGCAGCAGTTATAGGATATGGAATAGCACAATATTTTTTAGAAATAAATTTAGGAGTATTAACAACTATTTTTATAAGTTGGATAACATCACCTTTACTTAGTGCTTTACTTTCATTTTTTCTTTATAAATTATCTTATTTTTTAATAAGAAAATATTCATTAAAATCTGAAAAAATTTTGAGAATTTTAGTAATATTTACACTATTATTTTCTGCTTATTCTTTTGGTGCAAATGATGTAGCAAATGCAACTGGTGTCTATATTACTATTGCATGTAAATTAGGACAAATACCAGATTTTAATGCTATGATACTATTATCTATTTATGGAGCAATAGGAATTATTATTGGTGGATATATATTAGGTCCAAAAGTTATAAGAACATTAGCTTTTAGAATTACAAGACTTGATTTGCTTATGGCATTAGCTGCAGGTTTAGCAAATGCAACTACAGTTTACTTATTCACAACACTACCATACTTTATATTTGGATATGGATTACCAATATCAACATCTTATGTAGCAGTAGGATCAATATTAGGAGTTGGAGGAGCAAAAAGTTCAATAAATATGAAAATAACTGCAAAATTAATTTCCTATTGGATCATGACTATTCCTTTTAATATAATACTAACATTTGCTCTTTATAAGTTATTTACTATATTTAGTATTTTCTGAGAATTGCCATTGCTCTTAATATATCAGCAGTATTTTCCATTTCATCAGATGCACTTTCAATATTTTCAATGGCTTCTTTTATCATTAACCAATTACTTATATACTTGTAATTATCTCCCCATTTTAATACTTGAGCTAATAAATCAACTCTAATATCATCAATAGCTTCTTCAATTTTCTCAGTTTCCTCTGCCATTCTTTTTACATCGCCTTTAGAAACAAAAGCTTCAATGGTTTTTTTAAGTCGATCTTTTTCTTCTACTAATAATTGAGTAATTGATTTCAATCCTTCTTTTATATTATTTGGAACTTCTTGAGGTGTAGTATATAAGAGCTTTCTTGTTGCAGATTTTAAATGTGCAGCTATATCATCTGCTGTAGTTACAAGTTTTATAATTTCATCTTGATCCATTGGATGAAATAATAATCTCATTAATTTTTCAATAATATTTTCTTTTATTTGATCTGCTTCTCTTTCCAAATTTGAAATTTCTATTGCTAAATGATGACAACCTTCTACATCATTATTTACATATTTTTCAATAAATTGTTTAAACTTATCTACTACTTGAAATATTTTAGATAAATGATCTTCGCATGAGCTTATTACTTCTTTTTCAGTTTGTCTTGATAGCCATACTCCTATATGACCACTGCCTAACATAATGTTTACCAAAATATTTAATATATTTAAATATATAAAAATGACTATTCTCCAAATGGATTATTTTTATTGATTATATTATCTCTTATTTCTCTATGTCTTTTTGAAATATACCCTTTCTCTACAAGTTTTATTTTTAAATATTCAATCATTTTTGGTACATCTATTTCTAAAGGACATAATTCCTTACATCTTCCACATTTAGTACAAACATCAATTATAGCAGCTATTTTTTCCATACCTGATGTAAATGCACTCCATATAATTCCTATTCCTCCAAAATAATTATAACCAAAGCTTCCACCTACAACTCTATAAACTGGACATTCATACATACATCCACCACATTTTATACAATATAATGCTTCTTTTAATATAGGATCTTTAATTACTTCTGATCTACCATTATCTAAAAATACTACATGTAATTCCTTAGGACCATGAACCCCATAAACTAATGTTTTTTCAATATCTGCAGTTCTACTTGGACTTGTAATCATAGATACATATGCAGACATAGGAATACCAGTAGCATATGGTGGTAATATTTGAACAATTTTAAAAGCATCTTCAAGATTTGGAACAATTTTCTCTATACCAACTATACATATGTGAATAGGAGGGGCATTACTTACAAATCTTGCATTTCCTTCATTTTCAATTATAAATAATGTTCCAGTATTAGCTGCAATAACATTTGCACCAGTAATTCCAACATCAGCTTTAAAAAATTTATCTCTAAGATATTCTCTTGCAATTTTTACTAATTCTTTAATTTCTGGTTTTACTTCTCTTCCAATCAATTTAGAAAAAGTTTTTGCAACCTCTTCTCTTGGTACATGAACTGATGGATTTATTATATGAGTTGGTCTTTCTTTTCTTAATTGTATTATAAATTCTCCTAAATCTGTTTCAAATACTTTATTTCCATGTTCTTCTAAAAATTCATTCAATTCAATTTCTTCTGATGTTAATGATTTAGACTTTATTACTAATTTATTCTCTCCTATAATATCTGAAATTATTTTTCTAGCTTCTATAGAATTTTTTGCAAAATATGCATTTCCATGAGATTCCTCAATCTTTTCCATAGCCATTTTTAAAAGCTCAAATATATTATCAATACTTTTTTCCTTGATTTTTCTTACTTCTTTTCTTATTCTTTCAAGTTCGGGCATTTTTGATAAGACATTTTCCTTTGCAATTACATATGATGATACCGCTCTTGAAATTCCTTTTCTTCTATTTTCATCATTTATCCATTTAATAAATTCTTCTTTTTTCAAATCAAAAATATCCATTATTCTAACACCATGGCTATTAATTCTGAAATATCTAATACTTTTATTTTATTTGATAAAGAATATTTACAAAATGGACATGAAGTAACTATAAAATCAATATTATTATTTATTTCACTTAATAGACTATTACTTACTTCTATAGCAACTTCTGGATAAACTGATCTAACACCACCACCATATCCACAACAAAGAGCTTTATTTCTATTATATTTCATTTCTATAAATTTTAATTTAGGTACTAATTTTATAATTTCTCTTGGCTCTTCATATACTCCCATATGTCTTCCTAAATGACATGGATCATGATATGTTACAGCAGCATTAAGCTCTTTTAATTTAAGTTTTTCCTTAAATTTTAATAGGAATTGAGAAAAATGATAAACTTTAAATGGAATATCATAGTAATTAGAGTAATCTTTTGATATTGTTCTAAAACAACCAGGACATGATGTTATAATTTCTCTTACTCCTAAAGATTTTAATTTCTCAATATTCTTTTCAGATATTTTTATTGCATCTTTAATTTGTCCTGTTCTATAAAGAATTGAGCCGCAACATCCTTCATCTTCTAAAGTTATGTAATTTATATTCAAATAAGAAAGAATTTTTTCTACTGCTTCTATAATACTCTTTGTTCTATATCTTGACATGCAGCCTTTCCAGTAAAGAAGCATTTCAATCCTCTTTAGATTTCAATTTTTCACTTATTGATATTCTTTTTCCATCTTTTAAATATGTAATAGATGTTTCCAGTCTTACAGGCATTCCAAGATCATAAAATAATGTATAAAGCTCTTCACCAGATATTTCTCCACTAATTTTTCCCTTTCTATAGAGTTCAGCTAAATATTTTATAACCTCGCGAGTCATTTCTGGATATTGTGAAAGAGCAGCTTCTAAAACTTCTAATCCTCTTCCTGTAAGCTTAGATTTTATAAAAGNTATATCATCAACTTCTTTTTTCTCTATTTCTTTTTTATCTTTCATTTGTGATTTAGCTAATAATTTTTGTAATTCTTTCATTTTTTTAAGTTTTATATACATTAATTCTAAATCATCTTCAGACATTTTTCATCTTTTTACTAATAGAAAAAGCTTAGATATATCATTAACTCATTTTTATTTATGTATAATTTTGTAGTAATTGCTGGAGGAGGAAGATTTGGTGTAAAAGCTTATAATGAATTATCATCATTATCTAAAAAGATCATTATAATAGATAAAGATCCAAATTGTATAGCAAGTAAAATGAAATTAGAATTAATAATAGAAGATGCTCCTAAGTATATTAGTGAGCTATTAGAGAAAAATATTATACCTGATTTAATAGTTCCTGCAATACCAGGAAATCTTATTGCAAAAATTTTTCTATATCATTTTAGTAAGCAAGGATTAATTGTGGAAAATGATATAGAAAATTTTAATATATTATTATCAAAAATTTCCGAGGATATTATAATTAAAGCAGATGAGAAAAATACTACTGTGATATTATCATATGCTAAAGATTTTTTATGTCCTGATAATTGTATACCAAAGAATATATGTCCTATTACTAAAAAGAAAATTATTCCATTATATGTTTATGTAAATGAGGCTCTTGATGAAAATAATTTAGCTAAAAAAATTTTCATAAGTAAAATTATATCTAATTCCATAGGAGCAATAAATGGTAGAGAAATTTATGAAGAAATAAAAGAATTAAAAAATAGTTTATGTATAGGTACTTTATGTGAATGTCATGGAATAATAAGCTTTTTTAAAATAAGAGGTAAGAATAATTTATGATAATTGTATATATTGATGGTCTTATAAGCATAAATCCTGGTGGAGTTGCAACTTATAGCTTTATTATTTATAAAAATGGAAGTAAAATTTTTGAAAAATATGATGTAATTGAAAAAGAATTATCAATGAGTAACAATTATGCAGAATATTATGCATTATATAGTTCTTTAAAATTTCTATTAGAAAATAATATGAATAATGAAGAAATTATAATAAAATCAGATAGTCAACTATTAGTAAATCAAATGAAGGGATTATGGAAAGCACATAAGGGCTCATACTATTCACTATATTTGAAAACAAAGGAATTATTAAAAGAATTTTCAAATATAAAATTTATTTGGATTCCAAGAGAGGAAAATGATGAAGCAGATAGATTAAGTAAAAAAGCTTATGAAGAATACTTAAAATCATTTTCTACTAACTCCAAGAATAGAGAAAATTGTCCCAAAAATACATGTAATTGAAAATACTAAAAATGCTGTAGAAATTCCTTCTATAGAAACTGAATAAGACATTTCACTACTTTTAAATAAAGATAGAATAAATGTAGCAATGGCAAAACTTAAATTCTGACCTATTACTCTCATTGTTGAAATTGTAGCTGATGCAATACCAAATAGATCACTTTTTACAGATGACATAATAGCATTAGTATTTGGAGATGCAAAAAATGCAAATCCAATTCCCATTAGTATTAATGTATTAAAAATGAAATACCATTCAGTATAAAGATTTATTGTGGAAAATAGAAATAATCCTATAGCATTCATTGCCATGCCTATAGAAGCAATTTTTCTTGGCTCAATTTTATCAGATAGTCTTCCTGCTAAAGGAGATAAAATAGCTTGAAATAATGGCTGTATTAATAAGATCATTCCTGCAGATTTAGGTGAAAATCCTTTAATCATTTGTAAATATAAACTTAAAAGAAAGGATGTAGCATATGTTGCACTATAATTTATTAATGCTGAAAAACTTGAAAATGAAAAACCTCTATTTCTTACAAATAATCTTGGATCAATAATTGGATTTTCAATTTTCAATTCCCATATTATAAATATAAATAATGCTAATAATCCAAATAGAGCAATAATATTTATGGAAAGTAAACCATATACAATAAATATTAATGCAATACTATAAATAAAAGATCCAATAAAATCAAATCTCTCTATTTTTCCTTTCCATTCCTCTTTAATATTTATTAAAAATAAAAGTGAAACTATTCCTATTATAGAATTGAAAATAAATATACTCCTCCAATTAAATAATTCAGTTAAAATTCCACCAAGAAAAGGACCTAATGCAATTCCAGTATAAACTGCTGCAGAATTTATTCCTAATACTTTTCCTCTTTCACTTAGAGGGAAAACTGATGTTAAAATAGCTATAGCTGTTGTTGCAATCATTGAACCTCCAATACCTTGAAGAACTCTCAAAATAATAAGAGTTAAAAAATTATTTGATATATAAACTAAAAGTGATGAAATTGTATAGATGAATAAACCAATGTTCATTATTTTTCTTCTTCCAAAAATATCAGCAATTTTACCACATGGAATAAGAAATACTACAGTAGTCAATAAGTAAGATGTTTGTATCCAACTCAACATTACTGTATCTAATTTAAATTCTAAAGCAATTGTAGGTAAGGCAATATTAACTGCAGAAAGCATAAAAGGTACTAAAAAAGAGGCCATTGTTGTTGATAGTAAAGTAGAAGTTCTTATATTCATAATTATGAATTTGATTCTCAATATTATTTATTTTTTTTATATTATTTATTTTTTAAGCATATTGAAAGGCATACTCGTACTTTACATCATATTTTTTACAAATAAATTCAATTTTTGAAAATATTTTATTATAATCTCCATTATAATTTATATTATTTGAATTCAATCTCTTTATTACATTTGGCTTTAAATTTAACTTATCATAAATTATTTTACTTTTTGTTTTTAATGCTATTTTTACAATTTTTTCTATTTCCTCCTCAGAATCATTATAGTTAGGAATAATTGGGCCATAAAAAATCCAAGTTTTTATTCCTTTATCTGATAATTCCTCTAAAGTGGCAATTCTCTCATCAGGAGGAGGAGCATTTGGTTCAAAAATTTTTTGAAAATAAGAATCAGTTGATGTAATAGTTAATCCAACATCAATATTTTTATTAATTAAAATATCAATATCACGAAGAACTAAAGAAGATTTTGTTTGAATAGAAATAGGAAATCCTGCATTTATTAAGATAACTAATGCTTTTCTTGTAATTTCTAAATCTTTTTCTATTGGCTGATAAGGATCTGTAGAAGTACTTATTCCAACAGTTCCTATTTTCTTTCTTGTTACTTCTCTTTTCAATATATCTAAAATATTCTTTTTTACAAAGATAAATTTTCCCCATTCCATATTATTTATTTTTAAAACATCAGGAACATAACAATATAAACATCCATGTTGACATCCAAAATATGGATTAAAAGTATAATTAAGTCCTGGTAATTTACTTCTTGATAATGCAGTTTTACATAAAATATAGTTTATCAAAGCTAATCTATTCTCCTTTGAAATAATAAATCTCTAATTATTTTACTATTTTCTATAATATCTTTATTTTTTATATCCATTAGTTTATTTAAATGTAAGAAAATAGAATTTATATTATCAAATATTAATGGCTTAGATTTTAACATTTCTCTTATATTTTCTCTTACAAACCATACTCCTAATGGTAGTGGAAATTGAGGTAAGATTTCTCTTATAACAAGAACAGTAGCTTGTCTTTTAATTTTACTTAAATATTCAGTAATAGCTAATCTTGTAGCAAAATAACATCCTCCAATTTCAGGATAGCTTGTTCTTCCACTATAACCTTCATAATCCCCCATTATTACTGGTTCTCTACCTTCTTTATTCCAAAAAGTATTTGGAAACCATACTTCTATCCATTCAAAAGACCATTTCATTGGCATAAAAATTGCAATAAATTTATTATACATATAATTTCTATAAAAAAGATAATAATTATCAATAGTATCATAGTCTTTTATTTCTTCTATAAGTCTTTTTGATATAATACTATCTACTGCTGTAATAGACCATCTTGTTGGAACTAATTTTCTATTCTTTAAAATACCAAATACTCCCATACTAAATGCTTTTTGTATTCTAGAAATTGGTACATTATTTTTATATAATTGAAAAATTGCATCTTGGGCTTTTAAATCCCAATCATAATATGCTTTTTCTATTTTTCTATCTACTCTTATTGAATAAATATGAAAATTCCTTAATGGAGCAGAAGGACCAAATATTTGAGAATTATCATCAATTTTTATTATCTTTAATGGCTCTTTGGCCAATTGAATTTCAGTATCTACAGAGCTTATTCCCATGGATAATTCTTGTAATGATTCTATTATTCTATCACTTTTTCTAGCTAAATCCACATAATATGGAATTTCTCCTCTTATCAAGATATATCTATAATTAATTATATTATCTAAGCTTTCATTTATCCAGGATTCAGGCATATCCATAATAGAAGTATTTCCAATTATAGGAGGGACCATTGGACCAATATAAACCTTAGGATATCCTACTCTTCCTACAAAAACTGATGGAGGAGAAGACCCAATAAATTCCTTTTTATTTATAATATTCATATTTTTAACAAATAATCTTGCTTTTAACTCTATGGGACATAATATCTTTCCACAGAGTCTTTTTCCTCCTCTACATATAAGACAAAGATTCTTCACATAAAAAAATTAATTTATTCCTCCTAAAATTCTTAATTATTGTATGAAGATAGAATTGATTGCTTTTGATAGCATGGGAGTAAGATCAATGTGTACATATATAGAAACAAAGAATATTAAAATTATTATAGATCCTAGTGCAGCCTTAGCACCAAGAAGATTTGGATTACCTCCACATGAGATTGAATTTGAAAGATTAAATCAACTTGCTAAAAAAATAACAGAAAAAGCACTAAATGCTGATGTCATAATTATAACACACTATCATTATGATCATCATGATTTAGGAGATTTAATTCCTCTTGATATTTATAATAATAAAATAGTCATGGTAAAAGATCCTGAAAATAATATAAACAAAAGTCAAAGAGATTTTAGAGCTCCATTATTTTTAGCAATAGTAAAGCAAAGAGCAAAATGCTTAGAAATAGCAGATAATAAAGTCTTCAATATTGAAGGTACAAGAATTGAATTTTCAAAAGCAGTTTTCCATGGTTCTAATAGTTTATTGGGATATGTTATTGAAGTAATGATTGATGATGATGGAGATAGAATAATTCATACATCAGATGTTCAAGGACCAATATTTGAGGATCAAATAGAATTTTTATTAAAAAATAAACCAAGAATTGCCATAGTAGATGGCCCAATGACATATATGCTTGGCTATAGATATTCTTATGAAAATTTAGATGCTTCNTTAAAAAATATTGAAAGATTATTAGAAAATGGTACTGAAGAATTAATATTAGACCATCATATGTTAAGAGATAAAAATTATATTCATATATTTAAAAGCTTAAGAGAAAAATTTCCAAAGGCAAAAATATTAACTGCTGCAGAATATATGGGATTGGAAGTAGATATTCTTGAGGCAAGAAGAAAAGAATTATTTAACAAAGGAGGAAATAAGAAGGAAAATATGGAGGGAAATGATAGAGAAGAAAATAGCACTTCCTCCATTTCCAATATATGGGAGAATACCTAATTTTAAGGGTGCGGATAAAGCTGCAGAAAAAATAAGATTATTAAAAGAATATTTAAATTCAAAAGTAATTCTTTGTAATCCTGATTCTCCTCAAAGACCAATAAGAGAGATTATATTAAAAGATGGAAAATTGCTAATTGTAGCAACACCTAGATTATCAAAAGGTTTTATGCTAATAGAAAAATCAAGTAATCCATATTATGATTCTACAATAAGGGGAATTTTAGAAAAAGGAAAGCTTGTAAAACCAGGAGATTATGAAATTGATTTATTTATTGCAGGTTCAGTTGCAGTAACACCAAAAGGATATAGGTTAGGAAAAGGAAAGGGATTTTCAGATATAGAGTATAAAATTTGGAAGGATTATATGAATGAGAATTTAATAAAAATTACTTCAGTTCATGATATTCAAGTAGTAGATTATGTACCAGTAGATGAATGGGATGTACCCATGGATGTAATATTAACACCAACAAGAATTATATGGAGTGATAAAAGTGAAGCAAAGAGAAGTATTCTATATTGAGGATATGAAATGTGCATCATGTGTAAATAGAATTGAAAAGGGAATTGGAAAAATTCCTGGTACATACTATGTAAGTGCAAATTTAGCAACAAAAACTGTAGTAATTGATTATGATGATAATATTTTGAATAAAAAAGAATTAGAAAAAATAATAAAAGAATTAGGATATAAACCAAAAGCAATAGATAAAAAACAAAATAAATTATTCAAATTAATATTTTGTTTAATATTATCAATTCCAGTATTTATTATAAGTATGTTTATTAATTTTGATTTAAAAAATTATGTTTTATTCTTATTATCAACACCTGTAGTAATTGTTGGAGGAAGTGAATTCTATATTGGTGCATATAAAGCTATTAAGAATAAATATGCTGATATGAATGTACTTGTAAGCATTGGATTTTCTTCAGCATATATTTTGAGTTTATTTAATACATTTTATAGAATAGGAGAAGTTTATTATGAAGCTTCATCAATGTTAATTACTTTTATATTAATTGGGAGATATTTAGAAGAAAAAACAAAAAGTAAAGCAGTAAGTACAATAAGGAAAATAATGGAACTTCAGCCAAAATATGTAATTTTAGCAAATAAAGAAGAAAAAATTCCTATAAATCAAGTAAAAAAAGGAGATATTATATTAATTAAGCCAGGAGAAGTAATTCCACTAGATGGTATTATAGTAGAGGGAAGATCATTAGTTAATGAATCTATAGTAACTGGTGAAAGCATTCCAGTTGAAAAGAAAAAAGGAGATGAAGTAATAAGTGGTACATTAAATATTAGTGGTATTATTAAAATAATGGTGAATAAAACTGGAGAAGAATCTTTTATTTCTCAAATAGTAAAACTAATAGAGGAAGCACAAATAAGAAAACCAAGAATTCAGAGAATTATTGATAGAGTTACTTCTTATTTTGTTCCAATAGTAATCTCTATTGCTATTTTGACTTTCATATATTGGATTATAAATGGAAAAAGTTTAGAATTTTCTTTAATTACAATGGCTTCTGTATTAGTAATTGCATGTCCATGTGCTCTTGGTCTTGCAACTCCAATAGCTATTATAGTGGGTTTTGGAAAGGCTACAGAAATGGGAATTATTATAAAAGGAGGGGAAGTATTGGAAAAAATAGAAAAAATTACAACAATAGTTTTTGATAAGACAGGAACATTAACTGAAGGAAAGCCAAAAGTTGTAAAAATATTAAAAAATGAAGAAATAAGTGAAGAAGAAATTATTAGAATAGCTGCATCTATTGAGAAGAATTCCTTACATCCTTTATCACAAGCTATATTAGAAAAAGCAAAAGGAATGAGACTTTATGATGTTGAAGATTTTGAAGAAATACCAGGCATGGGATTAAAAGGAAAAATTAATGGAAAAGAAGTAATTATTGGAAGTAAAGAATTAATTACTAAATTAATTAATAATGAGAAATTAGGTAATTTCTTTAATAAAGTAATGGAAATGGAAGAAGAAGGAATGAGTACAATAATTTTAAGTTATGATGGAAAAGTTCTTGGAGCAATAGGAATAATGGATGAGATAAAATCAGATGCAATTGAAGCAATTGATATGTTGAGAAATTATAAATTAATAATGATTACAGGAGATAATGAAAGAGTTGCTAAGGCAATTGCTAATAAGCTTAAAATAAATTACTTTGCAAATGTAAAGCCTGATGAAAAGATGAAAATAATATCAGAATTACAATCAAAAGGCGAAAAAGTAATGATGATCGGAGATGGAATTAATGATGCCCCAGCTCTTATACAATCAGATGTAGGAGTTGCCATAGGAAGTGGAACAGATATTGCTAAAGAAGCAGGTGATATAATAATATTAAGAAATGATTTGAGAATCATTAAGAAAACAATTGATATTAGTAAAAAAATGATGAAAAAAATAAAGGAAAATATATTATGGGCTTTAATTTATAATACAATTGCAATTCCAATAGCTGCAGGATTATTTTATCCTATTACTTTAAGACCTGAAATTGCTGCTATAGCCATGTCCTTAAGTTCTATATCTGTTGTTATTAATTCTTTATTATTTAAATAGCTGAAAAAATAATAATTTATTTATGAGTTATAAAATTGGAGAAGTTTATTATTTTCAAGAGCCAGGAGAGCAAAATACTGATTTTGTCATAGAAGCTGTAAAGAAATATATTGAAAAAAATGGAAGAAAAGATATTGTTGTAGCAAGTACATCAGGTAAAACAGCATTAAAATTTGCTAATGCAATAAGGAATACAAGAATAATATGTGTATCTGAAAGTGCTTATAGAAAAGAATGGGGTTATGAATATCCATGTATGGATCCTAAGATAAAAGAAGAACTTGAAAAAATGGGAGTAATTGTTATTGATAGAACTCCATATATATTACACGGAAGTGTCTATGAGCTTTCTAATTATAACTTTCCAACTCCAGAAACAATTTTTAAGGATACTCTTTATGCATTTGGACAAGGTATGAAAGTAGCAGTTGAAGTTGTAATTATTGCTGTAGAGCATGGTATTTTAGAACCATTTAAAGATGTTATAGGAGTAGGAGGAAGTGGAAGAGGAGCAGATACTGCTATTGTTCTAAGATCTACATATTCAGGAACAGTATTCTCTAAGGATAAAGAAAAGAGATTAGAAATAAGAGAAATAATTGCTATGCCAATTAAAAAGAAATGGTGGGATTAATTTTTCTTTTTTTATATTTTAACCATTTATAATATACTGCTAATGAAGAAACTGCTCTTTCTGGTATAGGATATGTTGGTATAAAGTTTTCCTCAAGTTTTTTCATAGCATTTTCACATTCTATATCGCCTATAAAACATGTAACAATTGTTTTATTAACATCACTACATGCATTAATAATTGATTCTGCTATTTTTAAAGGATTAGTAATTGCAGTTTGACAGTAAAGTAAAATTATAGAACCTATTCTATCATCTTTTAATGCTATTTCTAATGCTTTATAATAATCTTCTTCATTTGCTTGACCTGTTAAATCTATAGGATTTTTTGCATTTCCAAAGAAAGGTATTATTTTTTTAAATTGATATTGAAGATCCTCTGGCAATATAGATAGTTTTACTCCATATTCTTCACATGCATCAGCAGCCATTACACCAATACCTCCTCCATTAGTTATTATTACAGCTTCATCATTTATAGGAGGAGGTTGCATACTCATTACTTTTGCCCAATCAAATGCTTGTAATACATCATAGGCTCTTAAAGCTCCACATTGCTTAAATGCTGTAGTATATACGATATCACTACCTACTAAAGAGCCTGTATGAGAAGAAGCTGCAATTGATCCTATTTTACTTCTTCCAGATTTTATAATAATAACAGGTTTATTTATACTATAAAGAGATTTCATTAGCTTTCTTCCATCTTTTGCTCCTTCCATATATATTATTATTACCTTAGTTTCACTATCTAATGAAAGATAATCAAGAATATCAGATTCATCAATATCTAATCTATTTCCTATGCTTATTACTGCTGATAAACCTATTTTATTCATATTTGTCCATCCCATAAGAGCAATTCCAAGTGCTCCACTTTGAGTTATAAGAGCAATTTTTCCAGGATAAACTAATTTAGGACCAAATGTTGCATTTAATTTAGAAGAAGCACAATATATTCCAAATACATTTGGACCGAGTATTCTCATTCCATACTTTTTTGCTATAGATAATAATTCATTTTCTAAGGCAATATTTCCAATTTCCTTAAATCCAGAGCTTATTACAATTACTACTTTTACTTTTTTCATTCCACATTCTTCTAAAACACTTGGAACATAAGGAGCAGGAATAGCAATAATAGCTAAATCTATATCATCATTTATTTCTTTAATAGATGGATATGCTTTAATGCCAAGAATTTCCTTTGCCTCAGGATTAACTGAATATATTTTACCTTCATAACCACTTGAAATAATATTACTTAAAATTTGATAGCCAATTTTCTTTGGATTATTAGAAGCACCTATAATTGCAATACTATGAGGATGAAATAAAGCATTAATTTCATTCATTTTAAATCATTTTGTTATATTATTAATAAATTTAAATAATTTTTGTAGAAAATTTATTAATAAAAAGAGACAATAATTTATGATTTACTATGGTTTTATTACCAGAAGAAATAATTAAAATTATTAATGATCCAAAATCAATTAAAGTTCTTGGAACTAAAACACCAGAAGGAAGAATTCACATGATTTGTGTAGGTAGTATGATGACACCGAAGCCTGATATGATTGTATTTGGAACAATACTAATGAAAAAACAAATAATAATCTTGAAAATATGAAGAAGAAAGGAGAGTCTGTTTCTATTCTTATTACAAAAGAAAGAAATTCATATGAAATAATAGCAGAAATAAAAGATTATCAGACTTATGGTGAAATGTTAGATAAAATAAATATTGAACTCAAAAGAATTGGTCTTTTAGCAAAAGGTATTTGGATTTTTGAATCAAAAGAAGTTTGGAATCAAAGTGCTAGTTCTGATGCTGGAAAAAGAATAGTATAATTTTAAACTATTGGTGTTAATTTTAAGCATGGCCATCCTTTAACTGGATGACAGCTAACATGATATAATCCAGTTCTTGGCTTAACACCATAGAAGAAGATATAACCATTTTTCTCTATTAATCTTAAGTGCTTATCTACCATACTTAATACTCTCTGGGTTATACGTAATCCAGGTTTTGCAATAGCAAATGTTAAATTTCCTTGTGCTTTACATTCTGTAACTTGTGTTCCTATTTCACTAAAAAGTCTTTCAGGAACTTCTGCATATCTACTTTCACATGTATCATAACCAACAACTATTAAAATAGGTTGCTTAGTAAATTCTCTTAAATTTATTTGAACTTGAGCCCATGCAGCAGCATCTCTTTCAAGATTTGCTGCTCCTCCTCTCATTAATGCAATATAAGGTGCAAATTGTTCTATTGATGGTTTTATATCTTCATAAATTCTCAAATATTTCTTTATAATATCTAGTCCAATAAATGGTTCTAGCATTCTTACAATTTCACTAGCACTAGATCCTCCTTCAGGTAAAATAGCTACACCTCTATTTTGTGATAAAAAGTTTAATATAAGAGGTAATTCAAAAAGACGAATAGCTTCAATAGGTACATCTAAATCTGCTTCAAGTATTACATATGATCCTCTTTCAAATCCTCCACCTAATACTTTATCAAGATCCTCATTTCCTGTTGAAAAATGAGTATTAGAATCTGGAATAGGATTCCATTTATTAGTATTATTAGATTTTACTATCTTAAAAGTAGGTAGTATATGAAAACCTCCTTCTAATGTAAAGTAATACTTTGTTTGATGAATTCTTGTACCTCTTAGTTTTAATATTTCAAATTCACGAATCACTCTATTCTTCCCCCCCTTTTAAGTAGGAAAATTCCATCAGCTATAAATTCTTCTATTCCTAATCCCATACTTTCTTGACCATATGGTATTTCTATTATTAAAATTGTTGTACAATTAGTTGATTTAACAATTTTTCCTAATATTGAATGAAGAATTATTCTTGCTTCAATTTTTTCCTTAAATGCTTGAGCTAAAACTGAAAAAGAATCTATTACAAGTCGCTTAGCATTAAAAGATAAAACCTCGCCTATAATCATATTTATTACATCTGAAATAGATTCTTCTTTTACAGTTAGCATATCAAGAATTTTAATCATTCCTTTCTTTTCAAGATCTTCAAAATCCATACCAAATCTACGAAGATAATTAATAAGATCATTTCTTCCTTCTACAAAAGTAACATAAATACCTTTTTCATTATAATCAAGAGCTCCACGATAAATAAATTGTGCTGAAAAAACTGTTTTACCAGTACCAGGATTTCCAGCAACTATAATTAGACTTCCCTTAGGAAAACCACCTTCAATTACTTCATCTAATCCATAAATACCTGAAGGTGCTCTTTCCATATTTTGCCCTCTTTTCTGTAAGTTCTAATATTTATTTCTCTTTTAAACTTTTAGTAAAATTTCAAAAATAATATGGAAACTATTAAAATTTATAAGCAATTATTCAAGTCTTTTTTGAAGTATTTTTGATCCTATAATTAAAAATATAAAGGAAAATAAAATTAAAACTACAATATCTATTAGGTAAGTAAATATTGATATTGAATTACCTACTGAAATTCTTAATGCTTCAACAGAATAAGTAAGAGGTAAGAAGCAAGCTATAATTACAAGTTGAATTGGCATGTTTTCTATTGGTAAAAATACTCCACAAATAAATGCCATTGGAAATCTTAAAAAATTAGAAAGCATTTGAGCTTCAGGAACCCACTTTGCATAAGCAGAAACTAAAACTCCAAGTGCTGAAAAAGTTAATGAAGAAAATATAATTGCTATAAGGACTAATAAGGGATTTGCTATAGATGTTCCAGAAATGATAGCTGATGGAATAAGAATTATAATTGAAAGGATTAATCCAAAGAATAAACCTGCTAAAGCTTTTCCAAGAACTATTGTAAAAAATGAAATAGGTGCTATAAGTAATCTTTCAAGAGTACCAGTTTGCTTCTCAAGAACTACTGCTACTGCTTCAATTGATGTTGTTCCAAATAAAATTACAAGAGATATTAATCCTGGAATAATTAGTAAGGGATTTATTTGCCCAGAAAGTGAAAATGCAATAAATAATGCAAATGGCATTAATAATCCATAGGTAAGATTTGGAGCTTTAAAGTAATAAGCCTTAGCATCTTTTTTTGCTATATAAAATGCTTTAATTAGACTTTTTATCCATCTTCTAGCCAAGACTAACCCTCTTTTTAGCTTCTTTTTCAATTTTCATAATTTCTGGACTTAAACCTGTAATCTTAACAAAAGCATCTTCTAGACTTGGTTTTAAGGTATTAATAGAAATTATTTTAAGATTATTCTTTCTACAAAAATCAATAATTATTGGAATAACTTCAGAAGTATTTTCAACATAAAGTCTAAATTTATCTCCAATTCTTGAAATACTATTTACATAATTTAAATTTTTTAATTGATTTTCTATATCTTCATATTCTTCTATATCTTTAGATATACTAAAGGATATTTCTATTATATGTTGTTCTTCAGCTTTTGTTTTAAGCTCCTCTGGACTGCCTAAGGCAATTATTTTTCCTTTATTAATTATAGCAATACGATGACAAAGTTAATCTGCTTCTTCAATATAATGTGTTGTAAGAAAAATTGTTACACCAGTTTTATTAAGTTGCTTTAAAAGATTACGAATCATTCTTGAACTCTGAACATCAAGACCAGTAGTAGGCTCATCTAGAAAAATTACTTTAGGTTTATGAATTAAAGCAGTTGCTATTGTTAAACGTCTTTTCATACCTTTTGAAAAATTAGCTACTTTATCTTCTTTTCTTTCATAAAGTCCAAAGAACTTAAGAAGTTCAATTGCTCTTTTACTTCTTTCACTTCTGGGTACATCATATAATTCAGCTGAAAAAATAAGATTTTCCCATGCACTCATTTCATCATATACATTAGAAACTTCTGGTACAACTCCTATAGACTCCTTTGCTTTTATAGATTCATGAATAATATCATAGCCAGCAATCCAAGCCTCACCAAATGTTGGTTTTGTTTGTCCAGTGAGCATACTTATTGTTGTTGTCTTACCAGCTCCATTAGGATCTAATAATCCAAAAATTTCACCTTCAAATACTTCTAAATCTATATGATCAACTGCTAAAATATGTCCATATTGCTTGGTTAAATTCTTTGTCTTGATGATTATATTCATTTTATTTCTATATTGATTATAAAGTTATTTTATATATAATTTTAGCTTAAATTTTAAAAGAATAAAAAATACTAATATACTCTTCCCATTTTCTTTGCAGTAAATATAAATGCATCTAAGTTTTCTAATGGAACAGTAGGAGGTATACAACAATCTGCAATATGAACGTATT
>QNVI01000055.1 GCA_004348015.1 Thermoproteota archaeon
AGCACTTCTAAATGTTGGACTTATTCTAAATCTTTGTATCATTTTCATCACCTATTTATTATCTTCTATATATCATTTACATATTAATATCTTTCGATAATAGATTTTACAACTGAAATCCTCGCCATTTATGGCGGGGATAAAGAGAAAAGCTTATAAGTTTTTAGTGATAATAGTAGTAATGATAGTATATGGTAAGAATGAAATGTCCTCGTTGTGGTCATGTGTGGGAGTACAAGGGTAAGCTAGTCCTAGCCACATGTCCAAGTTGCTATAAGAAAGTTAATGTGAAGAAGTACAGAGAGGACTAAAGGTCGAGTAATATGGGTAATGAGGGATTACTAACCCTAACCATAAAAATGAGGGTTAGCCCTGAGCCAGAATATGAAAAAGAGTTAATTAGCTTAATTAAAAGATATAGAGAAGCTCTTAATTATGCTATTAATGTTATTATAGATAATAAAGCACTAAACCTTGGAAAAGCCCATAAATTGCTTTACAATATTCTTAAAAGAGAAATATTATTTACCATCTAAAATTGCTATTGATTGTTATAGAGAAGCAATTGCTATTGCTAAATCTTGGCTTAAAAATCCAAGGAAAGGTGGAATACCTAGAGCTAAAACTCCTAGGCTCTGGTTATCACATAAATATAGCTATAGAATTAAAGATAATTATGTTGAAATTATTGGTGGATATAAGCTTAGAATAATTGGATGGGATAGAAGGTATGATCAATATCAAAATAAAGAAGCAAGATTATTGCTCAAAGATGGTAAGTTCATTCTTGAAATATCTAAGCATATATCTAAACCAGTTAAGTATATTCCTAAAGGTATTCTAGCTGTTGATGTTAATGAAAAACATATTGTTGTAGGAAATTCACATTTTGAATATAGATTTGAAACTGCTATTGAGAAAGCTTTAAACTATAAACAACTTGCTGAAAACCTTCAGGAGAAGTACTCATCAACAAGGTATAGTGCATGGCTTAGGAGAAGAGGTATACGAGAGAGGATAAGATATTTCCATAGAAAAGCTAAGAATATTATTGAGGATTGGGTAAAGAAGATTTCACATAAAATAGTATTGTTGGCTAAGCATTATCAATATGCAGTTGCTAGAGAAGATTTAACAAACTTAATAAAAAGCCTTAGAAAGCTTCCTAAAGAACATAAAGTTGCTTTGCTAATATTAAGCTATAGAAGATTGAAACATTGGATTGATTGGCAATGTGAAAAACATGGAGTACCTATAATCATTGTAGAGCCTAAAGACACATCAGTAACATGTCCAATATGTAACTTAAGACTTGTAAAAAATGGCTATAGAAAAATGAAGTGCCTTAAATGCAGATTTGAAGCTGATAGAGATGTAATAGCTATTCAAAATATTGAGAGAAAAGCAAAGATGTGGGGAGCNCTCTGATCCCCCTGAATGCCCCTCAGATGACAGATGTAAATCCAAATAGATGAGNGGAACCTTCGCTCTTTAGGGCGAGAGGAGGTCAGATAATCCATATTTATTTTCTTCTATTATACATCTATGTTCACATAAAGAACAGTTCACTTTATTATTTATTTTTTCATAAAATTTTGACTCTTTAATATTCATTTTCACTTTTTAATTCCTTTTGATAATAAAAATTCTTCTTTTTCTTCTTCTCCTGCAGGTCCTAAAATAACCAATCCTTTTCCATCTTCTATATTTATTTCATGCATTTTTAAGCTATGAGGAGTTTGCCTCATTTTTTCTATTAATATATATCTTTTTAATACTCCACCTTTAACAATTCTTCTAAATCTTATTATTCCATCTGCTATATGTTCAATTCCCCATCCAAAGGATTCAGATGTAGTAATAGCATATTGAGAAGTTACAAAAATTGTAAAATCCCATTTTGCTAAAACTTTTTTCACATAATAAGAATATCTTCTTGCCATTGATGGCTTATCAAGCCAAAATGCTGATAATGAATCAATAACAACTCTTGCTCTTCCATAACCCAAGGCCTTTTTTGCTTCTATAATTTTTTCAACAAGATCTTCTACAGTTAATGATTTTAATGACCATTTATCTTCTAATCCCATTAATGCATCAATTATTATTAATTTATCTTCTTTTATTGATTTATCAAAATCAAATTTGAATTGTTTTGCTTGATTTATTATGGATTCTCTACTTTCTTCTGTTGTAACATATATGCATTTATCTCCTTCTTTTATTCCTTGAGCTATAAAATGAATACAAAGAATTGTTTTTCCTGTTCCTGGCTCTCCAGTAATAGCAATACAAAATCCTCTTGGTATCCCTCCTGCTAACATTTTATCTAATGATGAAATTCCAGTAGAAAGTCTTTCTATATCCATTAATTAATAATTTCTTTTCATAATAAATAAATTTTGTTATAAAAATGAAAATAAAAGCTATAAGAAATTAAAATTATGTTAAATATCATTTAAAGCCCCAGAGGGGATTTGAACCCCTGACCAACGGCTTACAAGGCCGTCGCTCTACCAGCTGAGCTACTGGGGCTTAATATTTTTTAATATTACAATCATTTAAAATTTTTCTCAAATTGTTTAAATATTAGCTAAAAATAATTTTTCATAGAGCCGGGGTGGCTTAGCCTGGTTAAAGCGCCGGACTCATAATCATATAAAAGGGACGAGAAATCCGGAGAGCGCGGGTTCGAAGCCCGCCCCCGGCACTATTAATCTTAAAATAATAAAAATGAATAGTGAGTAAATAATGATTCGTAAGCTATCATATTCTGATTTTGAATCCATATTAAAAGTAATTAATAATGCTGCACAAGCTTACAAAGGTTTAATTCCAAGCGATTTATGGAAAGAACCTTACATGTCAAATGAAGAATTGAAAAATGAAATTAATGAAGGTGTGGAATTCTATGGTTGGTTTGAGGATAATACTTTAGTTGGAGTAATGGGAATTCAATTTGTTAAAGATGTTACATTAATCCGTCATGCTTATGTTATTAAAGAATATCAAAGAAAGGGAATTGGTAGTAAGCTATTAAAATATTTAATAAGCTTAGCTAAAACTCCTGAGATATTAGTTGGAACATGGAAGAATACAACATGGGCAATTCATTTTTATGAAAAGCATGGTTTTAAGCTTGTCTCTTATGAAGAAAAAGATAAGCTTCTTCGAAAATATTGGAAAATTCCTGACAAGCAAATAGAAAATTCTGTAGTATTAAGACTAAGAAAATAATTGAAAGAAGCTTAATGAAGTAATTGCTTTTTTATAGAAGCAAATCACTTTAAATTGATAAAGTAATTTTCATTTTTTATTCTTTTGAATATTTTTTGTAATCATTCCTTTGATTAATCCGATAATAAATCTAACGTTAATTCTCCAAAAGAATATTATTGTTTTAAATGTATGAGAATATCCTACAGCTAAAATAGGAATTATAAAGTGAGCTAAACAATATTTTATAAATCCATATAATGAATATATGCCATAATGCCACATTGCATAAGCTACTTCTATAGGATCTTTAATTACCATAAAATGTTTTACACCACAGTAAGGGGGATGTATCCATTTTCCTTTTTTCTTTACATAATTATAAAGAAGTATATCTTCACCATAGAAAAGTGGTGGTGGATTATAATTTACAAGCACATCTTTTCTTATTAATGTATTATTAATAAATGGTACATCACGTAAATGTAATGGTCTTATTTTTTCTGAAACTATTCTATATGCTGTTATATGAATATTACATACATCAATTGAAGGTGTAGATATAGCAACAACACCTGGCTTTATGTATTTTGAAACAATATCAAACCAATTTTCAGGAATTTCAACATCATCATCAAACATAGCAATCCATTCTGTTGAGCATCTTCTTGCACCATTTACTCTTGCTTTAGATAATGGTCTTGATGTTTCAATAATTATATTGTTTACCCAAGATGCTTTTTTAAGAACTTCTAAAAGCTTTGGTCTAATTTTATTTGGATCTTTTGTTAAGATTAATACATCAACTTTCATATAAATATCACATAAAAATGATTTTTACTCTATAAGATATTATATCTTTTTTATTAAATGTTTACTACTGAATGTATTTAAGTAATTCATTAATTTTATTTGCTTCTATAAATTCAATACCTGCTTTATTTGCTGCAATTTTATCTTCTTCTCTATCTCCTACAAATATTACTTTTCTTACATTTAATATTTTTAATGCATTTATTATAGGCAATGGATTTGGTTTTAAATCCTCTATAGAATTTCTTCCAATTACTAAATCAATTAAATTCTTTATTCCTGTAACTTCAAGTACTTTTTCTATGCAATCTTTTGAATTATTTGATATTATTGCAATTTTAATTCCTTTATTTTTTAAATAATGTAAAATTTCTTTTACTCCTTTTAATAATTCAGCTTTTTCTGCTCCTCTTATTTCATATTTTTTTATTACTTCTAAGCATTCTTTTGCAAATTTATCCCCTTCTGAATGTAAAGATGAAAGTCTTTTAATTTCTTTAAATAAAGGTTTAAATTCGCTATAAAGACCATACTTTTTTGCAATTAATTTTAATTCATTTCTCATTAATTCATAATCAATTGGTATTTTTACAAGTGTTCCATCTAAGTCAAAGAATACTGCTTCCATAGGCCTATACTTCTCCATTCCCCTTCTTTTAATAATATAGGACCTGAATCCATATGTCTTATCCAGTAATAGCCTTCTCCTAATGCATTATATTTTTTCAATGGAGGAATTTCTTCATCATATGCTAATTTCACATAAATATATGGCATATTTAAACCAGCTACTGAAAAGAAAAGACTTGTTGTAAAAAATCTTCCTGCATTTATTTCTGTTGGACATGGAATTCCATTTTTATTTTCTTTTAAATCTACACAAAATATACCTGTAGGATTTTTATCTATTGCAAGTATGCATTCTGTAGCAATTTTATCAACATCAGGTCTATTTACTGTAACTGCAACACTTGGTGTACCTGTAATTCCTGAAGGAGCTAAATGAGGATAAATATATTCTAGTCTTTCTCTTACTTGAGATACTATAAGCTCACCATTTTTCCATATGCTATGAAATGCTAAATTTCTTCCTGGTAAATATTCTTGTGCAATAAATTTCCAATTTTCTCCTCTACTTCTCCAATATCTTATCCATGCTTTTCCCATTTCAATATTATAGCATGGTGTAGAACCTCTTCCACCAGCTCCACTTGTTGCTCTTATCCAAAAAGGAAGACCAAGTTCTTCTGCAGCTTCTTCTATTGAATCTTCATCTTTAATTTCTATGGCTTTTGCTACAGGAATTCCTGCTTTAGCCCATATTTTTGCAGATTCAAGCTTATCTTGACATATTCTTATGGTTTCTTTTTTTGGAAGAAAAGTAATTGCTTTTATTTTCTCTCTATTTTCTGAAATTACTCTTACTTCAATATCTGGTTGTGGATGAACCATTTCTATATTGTATCTTTCAATAACATCATTAAGAAATTCAATATATTTAGGATGAGTACATGGAATAGCAATTTGTCTTACATCAACATCAGGTAATTCTAAATAGTATTTATTAATATCAGTTCCAACAATAAAGAATTTTTCAGGTGCAATTCTAAGACTTTTTATAAAATTTACACCTGCAGGTCCTCCTGCTCCAGTTACAAGCATTCTCTTCATTTTAATCATTCCTCATTATTACACCCTACGTTTTACATACCATCTATTTGGATTTGAAGATATCCAATCAATTTCTCTTTTTATTCCTTCTTTTAAATTTACCTTTGGTCTCCATCCTTTTTTCATTGCTTTACTTATATCAAGCTCAAGAACTTTTAATTCCTTTGGTATTCTCCATCTACCTGTTATATTTGAATAATCTCCTTCAGGAACTTCTTCAAAAATAGGCTCCATATCTTTATTTGCTATATCAATAATAAGATTAGCAAGTTCTTTTATTGTAACCGAGCTTCCACCTCCAATATTAAAAACTTCAAAGCCATCCCATTCCTCTTCTATCATTATATTATGAAATTCTACTACATCTTTAACATATACATAATCTCTTCTTTGATTTCCATCTCCAAATATAACAGGTGGCTTATCTTCTAATACTACTCTTTTAATAAATTCTGTTAAAACTCTTCCATACCATTCTCTTTCTCCATAAACAATTCCATATCTAAGAGCACAAATTTTCATTCCATAAAATATAGAATATTGTTGGCAATATAATTCTCCGGAATATTTACTTACTCCATAAGGCCATTGAGGTCTTTTTGGATGTTCTTCATCTTGTGGTATTTTAATTGCTTCTCCATAAACTCCAGCAGAAGATGCATAAATTATTTTTTTAACTCCAACTCTTCTTGCAGCTTCTAAAACATTTAATGTGCCTTCAATATTTGTTTTTGCATCTAATAGCGGATCATTAATTGCTGAGCCTATTTCAAGTTGAGCTGCTTGATGTGAAACAATATCTACATCTTTCATACATTTTAAAAGTAAATCATAATCAAGTATATCTCCATTAACTATATGAACATTATTTAAGGATTTAATATTAGCAATATTTTCTTCACATCCTGTAGAAAAATTATCATATATTATTACTTCATATCCTTTATTTGCAAGAGATTCTGAAATATGACTTCCTATAAATCCAGCTCCACCAGTTACTAAAATTCTCATTTTCAATCACTATTTATTATTCATTTTTATTCTTTAAATATTAAAATTTTATTAATCAGGACAGTAATCACATATTGGATTAAATGTATTATTTATGAAAGTTCTTCTAAAAT
>QNVI01000056.1 GCA_004348015.1 Thermoproteota archaeon
AAAAAAAAAGAAAAATTATTTTGAAAAAATAGCATCAAGTTTTTCCTTCGGTAGTGGTTTTGTAACTAGGCTTATTATAAAGTATACTGCTCCACAACCAAACATTAATGTCAATGCCCAAATACCCCAATGATTAAATGGTGGAACATATTTACCATAAACTGAAGGATGTAATAATGTAAGGATTATACCATAGATTATAGTGCATATAGCTCCAATTTTTGTAGCTCTTTTCCAATACATAGAAACTGCTACAACAAAGAAGAATATTCCTGCTTGTGCTACTGCAGATCCTGCCATGAATTCTGATAGTAAAGGTGGAGGTGATGTATAGGTCCACCATAAAGGAATTAACATTAATGGAATTATAGAAATTCTTGAAATTATAAGAAGTATATTAGGCTTAATATTTGGTATAATATTATTAATGATATCTTTTGTAATATTTGTTGCCATTATCATTACCATACCTGCTAATGTTGAAATTGCAGCAGCAAATACTGCCATAGAGAATGCTGCTCCACCTAAAGGACCTCCAATTGCCATGCTTACAAGTGTAGCAGCAGCATCACCATAAACTGGAGCAATCTTCATAAGTTCTGTCCCCCAAACAGTTCTTGCTGCAAATCCCATTACACCTATCATTAATGGTGTAATACAATTTAGTATAACAATTATCATTAGTATGGTAAATTCTCTTTTTGTTACTTTTCTCATGCCTAAGAATCTAGCAATATTATGTGGAAAGCCTGTTGCCATAAGTAAGAACATAAATAATGCACCTGTAACTCCAATCCAATCATATACAGCAGAAGCTGGAGTAATAGCTGCAGTATAACCACTTAAAGGTATTGATGTTATCCTACCTCCTGGTGCTACATAGTTTGCACTTGATAGACATTCTGCAATTTTTTCAGGACCACCTGCCCATATAATAGAAGCTATTCCAAATATCCATCCAATAATCATGAAGATTAAACCTTGTAATGCTAATGAAAATTGTGTACCAGTATAACCACCAAGAGCTAAGTATATACCACATAATATTGCAGTAAACGTTAGGCTTAATAACCAATCACTTCCAGTAGTAAGACGCCAAACAGAAGCCATTGCCTTATATTGACCAACACTATATACAATTAATAAAAGTATCATTGTTATACCAGTAAGAACTTGTAATAACTTACTATCAAATCTTACTCTAACAACTTCAGGAACTGTTCTTGCTCCAAGTGAAACATAACGTCGCATTCTATATCCAATAACAACACATAAAGATAATCCCATTAAATTTGTAATACCAATAAGCCATGAGCCAGACCAGCCATAAGTATAACCAAGACCAGCATTTCCAAATATTGCCCAACCACTCATCCATGTTGCTGTAAGAGCTAAACCAGTAGTAATAGGGCCAAGATCTCTATGACCAATAAGCCATTCATCAAAATTCTTTGATTTTCTATAAAATAATACACCAATTATAGCACTAATAGCTAACATTGATAATACTGCTATAATTGTTGAAATTGCTGTTTCTTGTGTTGGTGTAGGTATCATTATTCTTCCTCCCAATATTTAATTCTTAAAATCAATAATATTATGGTCCATATAATGCTAATTATTAAAGCCCCCCAGTATGCATACCATCCACCAATTGTTGCTGCAATTATTGGAACTGATATAAAACATAAAGAAAGTAGTATTATGGATATTATTATATTCATTTTATCTCCTCCTTTATACTATTTGCTATAATTAAACCAGCATATGTTAGTCTAATAGGAATGCCTTTGTTATTTATACTTCCACATTCTATAAGATTTAAATCTCTGAGGACTCTGAGATTCCATTTTACTGTAGGTTCTGGAATTTTCATTTTCCTTGCAATTTCTTTTGCTTGACGAGAAAGAGTTACTTCTCTTTTTTCATTTTCTATGATGTATAATAGTATCCTCTTTTGTAGATTTGTTAAAACTCTAAAACAAACTTTTTTCAAAGAATCTTCTAGTATTTTGGAGGGATCAATTGTACTTCTAGTATTTGAAAAGGCAGACACCTTTATGCTGAGAAGCTACCTCCTTCACAATTTTCCCTCCGTAAATGGAGGAATTAGAAAAGTAGTATTTAAGCCTATTGGATAATATTTTTTATCCAATATGAAAAATTATACTGGAAGATTCAGCCTTTAGGAAGTCTATTAAAAACTTCTTTATAATTTCTTGTTATTATCAAAAATACATTTAAGTCTCTTAAGAGCATTTAATCGTTCTTTCTCATTAATTTTAGCCTGTTCTATTGCAATTTTTAAAAATTCTATAGCTTCATCCATTTCTTTCCTCAATATTGGAAAAGGAACACCATCTTTGCCTCCAAAGGCAAAAGAATATTTTACAGGATCTTTCCAACTTGGAGGTTCTCCATAGATTATATCAGATACTAAAGCAAGACCTCTTATAGTGGCTGGACCAATACCTTCAATTGCTAGTAATTCCTCATAATTTTTTGGTTGAATATTATAAGCTTTTTCCAAAGCCTTCCAGTTTATATGCCATGGCATTACTAAAATATTACTATTGGTATATTCTAGTATAGATTTTTGACCTGATTTTACTTCAACAATATATTTTCCTAATGATTTCTCTTTAACAATATCTACTGATACTTTTCTACAACCTTCAGATTCTTTTGCTATCATATTTAATACTTTATCTTCTTTATAGCCTATAATTCCTTTATGTGGCTCTACTACAAAACTATTAATATTTTCTGATAACCAATGATATCTTCTTGCAAGTTTATTTTTTGGATTCATACCTTGTTGTACAATAGCCCATTCTCCATCTTCAGATAAAATAAAAACATGATGATAAAGTTGATATCCTGCTTGAATTGCTGTATTATCTACTTTTGCACATATCTTACTTGCATATATTAATTTAGAAATCCTTGATGTAGATAATCCTAGTTTTTCACCAATGGTAGTGATTTCTTCAGGTGTAGCTCTAGATTTTATTCCTTTACCTCCACAAATAGCAATACCAGTTTCCTCATAATTTATACTAGATTTGAGCACCCCTGTAACAACAGTAGTTAATCCAGAAGAATGCCAATCAAATCCCAAAACACATCCAAATGCTTGAAACCAATATGGATTAGAAATTCTTCTTAGAAATTCTTTTCTTCCATATTCATTAATAATTATAGTGGTAATACTTTGAGCTAAAGCTTTCATACGCTTAATTAACCAATTAGGAGCATGACCTGAATGTAATGGTAAATATGCAGATCCTGTATAATACACAAAAGAAATATTATCTGAGTAAAATTTAATTTTTTTGAAAAGCTTGGAGGGATATACTTGAATTTTTTTATAAAGTAGAATTTCCAATGAAATTAGATTTATTATTATATCCTTCTTTTGCTTTACCACTTTTTGATATAAAAGAAAATTTTATAGTTAAGAAATATGGATTTTGTTCCAATTTAATTATTAAAAGAATAGAAGATGGATATATTGTCATTCATGATAATTTAAAATGTTTAAAATATGCTAAATATATCTTGGGCTTATGGTTTAATCCATGGTCCTATATAAATGAAATTTCTAATAATTTTAAGTCAATTATACTAAATTTATTAAGAATGTATCCAAATTTTAGTCTTAGCGTTTCACCTCTTGATGATTTAGCCATATTCACCTCTATAGTTTTATCTAGAAGAACAAATTATCATATTAATACTATTAAGTGGTTAAAAACACTTATGGAAAACTATCAAGACTTAAGCACAATAGCAAAAGAGAATTTTTCCAATTTATTAAAAATAACAAAAAGCTATCAAATTAAAGATTTGCCCAGATTATTATCCTATTATTTAAACATAAGAGACATAATTTTATCTAAAGCTATTAGTGCTAGAAAGTTACTTTTTTGTAAAGGTATAGGTCCTAAAGTACTATACTCATATCTACTACATGTACAATTAGACACAAGTTATGCACCCATAGATTCTAATTTGGAATTCTTTATTAAAAATCTTAAAATATACAAAAAGTATAGTAAACCAAATAAAAAATACTGTATGATAAATGAATGTAATAACTGTAAATTAACTTCATGTATAGAATATAAACTTAGAAGAGATTTAGGAAAGCTGACAGGATGGTTTCAAACTTTAGTTTATCTTCATACAAAGAAATTTTGTAGGAAAAAAGTTTGTAGTACATGTTACTTAAAAAGTAATTGTAATAAGTAATTTTTATTCATAATTATTTTGTAAAAATATGATTGAGCTAATTAAAGACGTAGAAAAAGCAATAGAAAAAGAAAAGGCAATAAGAAAAGGCAAGCTTATTAACTTGAAAAAATCATCAATTACAGTAATAGGAGATCTGCATGGAGATCTTTTTTCTTTAAATAAGATATTAGATAAAATAGAAACAGAAATTATAGTTTTTCTTGGAGATTATGCAGATAGAGGACCTTTTCCAATAGAAGTTTATGAAAAAATATTTGAATTGAAAATCGATCATCCAGATAAAGTATTTTTATTGAGAGGAAATCATGAGGCGCCAGATATTATACCATTTTATCCTCATGATTTTCCATGGTATTTAAAAGAAAAATATGGAGAAAATTGGAGAGAAATTTATGATAGTTTAATTGAATTATATAATAAAATTCCAATAGCTGTTATTATTGATGATTTTGCACTTTTATTACATGGTGGAATATCAAATAAAATAACAAAAGATAGCTTAATTCAACCAAATAAAGAAGATCTAGAAATTATACTATGGAGCGATCCTTCTGATAATATTAATGGAATAATTCCATCAGATAGAGGAGCAGGTGTCATGTTTGGTCCTGATGTTACATCATTAGTACTAAATAGATTAAATGTAAAATATCTAATAAGAAGTCATCAGTCAGTAATGAAGGGATATAAATGGAATCATAATAATAGAGTATTAACAATTTTTTCTGCAAAAAATGTATATGATTTAGAAAGTGGTGCATATTTAGTAATAATAAATGATGAAATGAAGATAATTACTTTTTAACTATTTTCCTTTAAAAGAATCAATAAATCCTTTTACACAACCATTAATTGCAGAAATAAATGTATTCTTTATTTTCATTATTTCAAGATTTTCAAGTACTTTTATTCTATAATATAGTGGAGGATGAGGATCCCATTTAAGCCATTCTGCAGTATTTACAATTTCAAATACATGTGATTGATATTTAAATAAGCCTATTTTTCTTAAAGCCGAGGCTAATGCTTTTGGTTTATTTGTTATAATTGCAGCATCAAGATCTGCTCTTGCTTCTAAAAATTTTGCTACAAAAAATAATAATGTAAATGAAAAGAATAAATATAGAAAATCAAAAAATAGTCCTAATGATGATATTATAGGCCATATGATATAAACTCTTGTTAAGTATTCAAAAGTTGCAAGAGACATTAAAATTAAAGGATCCCTTGCTCTGATATGACTAAATTCGTGAGCAATAACAGCTTCTATTTCCTCTTCATTCATATATGTAATTAATCCACTAGTTATTAATATTGCAGATCTTCTTGGGGAAATTCCTGTTGCTGCAGCATTTGGAGGAAGTACATTTAGAAGAGTAATTTTTGGTAATTTAGGAAATTTAAATTTAGAAGTTAAATTTTCAATAATTTTATAAACATTGACAACTTTTATGTTTATAGATTCAGGTATACATGATTGATCATATTTTCTTATTATGGAGCTTATGATTTCTGGATCTAATTCTTTTCCTAAAGCTAATGTATTATCATAAATTTCCTTCTTTATTTCTTTTATTCTTGGTAAGCATTTCCTCAGAATATTATTAAGTTCTTCTCTTTTCATTTTTAATTCAGCAATATGAATAGATGGATTATCTTTTGATATTTCAAATTCTCCACGATAAAGAATAAGATTATTTGCAAATATAAGTATGATAAATTGAATTAATACTAATATTATTGGAGTTAACATTTCAAATATTTGATAAAGTAGAATACCAAATAGTAATATGATCATAAATAAATAAAGAAAATTACCAAATATAATAGAGGAAATTATCTTCTTAATACCTCTTTCTTTACTTTTTGGAATCAATTCCATTTTTGGAGAAAATACAAGAAATAAGGAACTACTTTCTCTCTTAATAAGAAAGGATCTTAGTAATCTTTCAATTTCTAAATCAATTGATTTATAATCTTCTTCTGTGAGGTCCTTAAGTTGTGGAGAATAAGAAATTTCTACTTTATTTTTATAAAATTTTATTTGAATATCTAAAGGATTGCCCTCAATTAATAATCTGAATTGTATGATAGCACTATCTTCTAATAAAGACTTACTAATATAAACAACATTTGACGTCCTTTCTAGATGATCAATAATATAATCTAATAATTCTGATAAATTCTCAAATGGTATACTTATATCAAGAGTAATAGATCTCTTCCATATTTCCGACAATTATATTCCCATTAGATTATTATTAAACTGACTAAAAAAGATATTGACAAAAACGAACGACAAGCCTCGCCCTTTAGGGCGGGGTTAGGTTTATAAGCTGCTGTTTGCTACTTCTGTTGTATGCCTGCTACTGAGCCGATTAGAA
>QNVI01000057.1 GCA_004348015.1 Thermoproteota archaeon
TGCTCAGGATGAGGGGAGTTCTGTTGCCCCTAAAAGCAACCTATGAACCCATAGTAGTGAGGTTGAAGGGATGAAAGTTTATGCTAGACCAGAACGGTTCATTATGGAAAGAAGAGAAATAATAACATTATTAGGAAATGCAAAAAAAGGAATGAAATTTATTGCTATTAATCCACCAGATTTATGTAAATCATGTAAATTATTTAGTATATGTTTAGAAAGATTAGTACCAGGAAGAAAATATGAGGTAATAGAAGTAAGAGATAAACAACATTATTGTCAATTATCTAATGAAAAGATAAATGTAGTAAAAGTAATAGAAGAGCCAATAGAAATTGCTTTAAGAAAACAAATTGCTATAGAAGGAGCTATAATAAAATTCTCATGGAATGAATGTAATGAATTTAAATGTAAATTAAGAGAATTATGTAAGCCATTAGGATTGAATATAGGAGATAGAATAAAAATAATTAAAATATTAGAAGATCTTTCTGAAATGGCTTTTTGCGGAGAAGAAATAGTAAAGGCCAAAGCAATTATTATTTAGTTTGTTCTTTAGATTCTTCTTTTGGTTGTTCTTTTTGTTCCTTTGGTTGTTCTTTAGGTTGTTCTTTAGGTTGCTCCTTTGGCTTTAAGTTATAAGTTTCTATGAATTGTACTGAAGTGAAATCTTTAAAGTATTTTCCAATATCTCTTACAATTCCTCTTTTAATATATTTTATATCATCCATTAAGAAGGTTTCTTCAGGCATTTCTATAGTGAGAATACTATCAATTTTTGAAATTATGAATTTTTCTTTTGGTACATTTCTAATCCTCATGTGTATTAATTCTCTTATTTTTTCTATAGTATCTGTAATTATTTTTCTTACTATTATTTTTGAAATTATGACTTTTCCAGATAGAGGATGATTAAAGTCAATTATTACTCTTCCACTTCCAACACTTCTTATTGTAGCTAATGCTCCATCTACATTAATTCTCATTCCTGGCCTTGGAGTTATTCCTTGTTTTGTTAATTCCCTAGCAGAAATAGTTTTTACTTTTGAAGGATCTCTTTCACCAAAGGCTTTTTCAGGAGGTATTTCAATAGTCTTTTCAGATCCTTCTTGCATATCAATTAAGGCTTCTTCTAATCCTTTTATTACCCATCCTTCACCTACAATTATAAGTCTTGGTTCGTAGATGACCTCTGGATTATATACATTAGCAGCTTTAGCTTCTTCTTCCATAGTTACATCAAATACCTCTCCAGTATCTTTTACTTTAAGTATATAGTCTACTAGTATAAAATCTCCATTTTTTATACTCATTTAAATACACCAATAGAGGAAAAACTAAATATGAGCTATAAAATTTTTTTGCTATGAAGGAAATAGAAATAAAAGCAAAAATTGAAGAAGATTTGAGCAATAAAATCATTGAAAATAATGGAGTTTTTTTAAGAGAAGTATTTCAAGAAGATATTTATTTTGAACATCCATGTAGAGACTTTAAGGAAAGTGATGAAGCTTTAAGATTGAGAAAAGAAGGAAATAATTTTATATTAACTTTTAAAGGAAGAAGAGAAGAAGGAAAAATAAAGAAAAGAGAAGAAATTGAGGCAAAAGTTGAAGAATCAATAATTGAGATATTAGAAAGACTTGGATTTAAAAAAGTATGTATAATAAGAAAGAAGAGAAAAGAGTTTTCCTTAGGGAATGTAAAAATTTTTATTGATGATGTGGAAAATCTTGGAAAATTTATAGAAATAGAAGGAAATGAAGAAGAAATTTTCAATATAATGAAAATACTTGGTATAAAAGAGTATATAAAGGAAACATATTTAGAACTCATTATGAAATAGATTTTAATTCAACATTAATATTTTTTAGATCTATAATAGCATAATAACCTCGCATTACAGGACCTGGATTAAAGACTAAAGTATTTCCAATGATTTCCTTTCCTCTAGCTTCATGTATATGTCCACATTGATAAATTTTAGGGGAATATTGTAATACAAATTCTCTTAGTTTTTTACTTCCAACATGAATTTTATATCTTGTAAGATCTACAATAGATGCAAATGGAGGATTATGAGTTAATAAAATAGTAATTTCTTCACAAATTGCTTTTTTCAAATTATTGATTAATTCATCCTCACTTATTTCAAATAATGTATTAAAAGGTGTAAAAGTAGAGCCTCCAGCACCTAGTATAGTTATATCATTTATTTTTTCACATTTTGATTCTACACAAGTACCTTTTGATTCTATTCCATTTTTAAATTCCTTGGGATCACAATTTCCCAATATATAAAAATATGGAATTTTTATTTCATCAATAATATCTAATATATTTTTTAGATCATTATAATTTCCAAAATTTGTTATATCTCCTGAAATTGTTATAGCATCAATATTATTTTTATTTTCTAATAATATTTTTCTCAAATTATATTCATTTCCATGTATATCAGATAAAGCTAAAATTTTCATATTAGTTATAATTATTTATTAGTTTTTAAATTTTAATATTATAAAGTGATCAAATTGTGTCTTGCAATTCCTGCTAAAATTATTAAAATAAAAGGAGAAATTGCAGAAGTAGATATAGGTGGAATAAGAAAAGAAACATCTATTGCTTTAGTAAAAGATGTAAAAGAAGGAGATTATGTTTTAATACATACTGGATATGCTATAGCAAAAATAAATGAAGAAGAAGCAAAAGAGCTGATAGAATTATGGAAAATGATGAGCTATTGATCCAATTTAGAAATAGAGAAATAATTGGAAAAATTATAAGAAAAATAAGAGAAGAATCAAAAAATTTAGGAAGAATAAAAATAATGCATGTATGTGGAACTCATGAATGGACAATAACTCATTTTGGAATTAGAAGTCTATTACCTGAAAATATTGAAGTTATAGCAGGACCTGGATGCCCAGTCTGTGTAACACCAGCAAGTGAAATAGATGCTTTAGCAGAATTATCATTAAGAAATAATGTAATAATAACAACTTTTGGTGATATCTTTAGAGTGCCAGGAGTAAAAACTTCATTAATAGAAGCAAAGTCCATGGGAGGAGATATAAGAATTGTTTATAGTATGCTAGAAAGCATAGAAATTGCAAAAAAAGAAAATAAAAAAATAGTACATTTTTCTATTGGATTTGAAACAACAGCTCCTACAACTGCTATAGAAATATTAAAAGGACCACCAAAGAACTTTAGTGTATTTGTAACTCATAAGCTCATACCACCAGCCATGGAATTCCTATTAAAAACAGGACCTAGAATAGATGGATTCATTTGTCCTGGTCATGTTTCAACAATTATAGGAGTAAGACCTTATAGGAAAATTGCTGAAAAATATAAGAAACCCATGTGTATAGCAGGATTTGAGCCTTTAGATGTTATTATTGGAATATTAAATATTATAGAACAAATAAAAGAAGGAACATATTATGTTTATAATGAATATAGTAGAGCAGTAAAAGAAGAAGGAAATATAATTGCATTAGATACATTAGATAAGGTATTTGATATAAAAGATTCATGGTGGAGGGGAATAGGTTTAATTGAAAATTCTGGATTAAAATTAAAAAAAGAATATGAAGAATATGATGCAATTAAAATATTTGATATTAATATAAAACCAATAGATCATATGCCAGAGGGTTGTAGATGTGGAGATGTTCTTAAGGGAATTATAAGTCCAAATGAATGCCCTTTATTTGGAAAAATATGTAATCCAAATCATCCCATAGGTCCATGTATGGTAAGTTTTGAAGGTTCATGTTCTATTGCTTATAAATATGGAAAAAATATTACTTAAGATCTTTAATTATAGGTATGGCTTTACTTATTCCAATGCCAAGATCTATATTATAGCCAAGTTCATATAATGAAGCTTCTATAGATGATATTGTAGCAAGTACATTTCTTGCATTTATAATTCCAATATTTCCTATTCTAATTATTTTATCTTTTAATTCTCCAAAACCTGAGGCAACTGCTATTCCATATTTACTTAATAATAATTCTCTAAGCTTCTTTCCTGATATTCCATTTGGCATATTAATAGTTATTATTGTATTAGATCTACAATATTCCTTAGCAAAAAATGAAAGCCCCATGGAAGAAAATGCTGAATAATAAGCTTTTGAAGAAATTTTATGTCTNTCTATCCANTTTTCTAATCCATACTCAAGAATCATTTTAATAGCTTCATCTAAAGCATAAAATAAATTAATAGCAGGAGTAAATGGAGTTTCTCTTTGTTTATCTCTATATTCTCTATATCTTATTAAATTAAAGTAATCACTTCTTGGTCTTGCTCTTTCTATCATTTTCCATGCATCTTTACTTACAGATATGAGAGCTAATCCTGGAGGTGCAGCAATAGACTTTTGAGATCCTCCTATACATACATCTATATTCCATTTGTCTACTGGAAGATCATCTCCTGCAAGAATTGATATTGCATCAACAATAGTTATCATACCATTATTTTTAGCAATTTCACATATTTTTGGTAGATCTCTTACAGTAACCCCTGTAGATGTTTCATTATAAACAATACCTACTGCTTTTGCATCAGGATTTTTCCTTATAGCATCTTCTATATGTTCTAATAAGGGAGCATCACCTAGATCAATTTTAATTTCAATAACATTACAACCATATGTTTTAAAGGCTTCAGAAAATCTTTCACTAAAAGTTCCAAATATGGGAACAATTATTTTTTCGTTTGGTAAAATAATATTACTTGCAGCACATTCTACTCCTCCAGTACCAGAGGATGTAAGTACAAAAACATCATTTTCTGTTTGAAATATTTTCTTTAGATTTTCTAATAATGAAATATAGAGTTTTCTGAATTCTTCTCCTCTATGATTTATTAATGGTTTAGACATTGCTGCATAAACTCTTTGTGAAACATTTGTTGGACCAGGCAACATTAATAAATTATTTGTACCCATCATTACACCTCTTCAATTGGATTTTATATTTTAATTAAATTTTATATATAAACTTCTCGTTAAGAAATATTATGATTATAACATTAATAACAGATTTTGGAAGCCCATATAATGGAATTATTAAGGGAGTAATAAAGACAATAGCCCCAAATGTAGATATAATTGAAATAAGCTCAGATATTCCTCCATTTGATATAAAAAGTGGAGCTTTTGTTTTATATTCATCATATAAATTTTTTCCAAGAGGAACTATTCATATGGCAATAGTTGATCCTGGTGTTGGTTCTGAAAGAAAAGCCATTGCTATAAAGACAAAAAATTACTATTTTATAGGTCCAGATAATGGTATATTAATTCCAGCTGCAAAAGAAGATGGAATAATAGAAATAAGAGAGATAAAAATCTCATTACCTTATATATCATCAACATTTCATGGAAGAGATATATTTGCACCTACAGCAGCCTTTCTTGCAAAAGAGAATAATTTTGAAAAAATAGGAGAAAAAATTGATAAATTTAATGATTTGGAATTCTTCAAATCAATTAATAAGGATTTTATAGAATGTGAAGTAATATTCATAGATAGATTTGGAAATTTAGTATTAAGTATAAAAAATAGTGATATTGATTTAAGTAATAATAGGCTATTATTAGAAAAAAATGGTAAAGAATATGAATTAAAATATGTCAATACATATGCTAATGCTAATAAAGGAGAATTATTAGTTTTAAGAGGAAGTAGTGATTTTTATGAAATATCTATAAGAGAAGGAAGTGCTAAAGATTTTTTGAATATATCTGTAGGTAATAAGATTATANTAAAAGTGATATGATATGAGAGGATTAATAATTGGAAGATATCAGCCTTTTCATAAAGGGCATTTAGAAGTTATAAAATGTATATTAAAAGAAGTAGATGAATTAATAATTGGAGTAGGAAGCGCACAAATAAGTCATACATTAGAAAATCCATTTACTGCAGGAGAAAGAATTACAATGATTTTTGAATCATTAAAAGAAGAAGGATTAGAAAATAAATGTCATTATATAATTCCTATTCCTGACATATGGAATAATTCTTTATGGGTAAGACATGTAATTGCTTTAACACCAAAGTTTAATATAGTTTATACTGGAAATCCATTATCTAGAAGATTATTTATGGAAGAAGGATTTGAAGTAAGAATTCCTCCATTATTTGATAGATTGAAATACTCTGGTACTGAAATAAGAAAAAGAATGATAAAAGGAGAAAATTGGGAAGAACTTGTTCCTTTTGCAGTTGTAAGAATAATAAAAGAAATAAAAGGTGTGGAAAGACTTAGAGATATTTCAAAAAGTGATAAGATAACATATTTGAAGTCAGGAGATACTTCTCCTTAACTTTTTTATTCTCAATCTCTATTCCTTCTAATCTTAAGATTTTTTCTTTTAATTCTTCACCATAAGAATATCCTCCATTC
>QNVI01000058.1 GCA_004348015.1 Thermoproteota archaeon
CCCCAAAAAATTCTATCCTAAGAAACAGAATATATCCTATCTAGTTAATACTACATCATAAGAAATTATATTGGAAATTAAAGTAGTGCCCGAGGCCGGACTTGAACCGGCGACATTCCGGTCTTCAGCCGGACGCTCTCCCAGGCTGAGCTACTCGGGCTTCAAATGTTAAATTTACATTTCAATTTTATAAATTTTTACAATTAAATTTTTATTTTGCTTTTATTTTTATATATTGGGCAATGATCGCTCAGAGTTAATATGACCAGTTGGGATGATTTAAAGGCATTAAAGAAAGCCCCAGTATATTATTTTGTGTTTGATAAGAGTTGGCATATAGTTTTTGAAAAAGACATTGCTAAGCTCTATGAGGGACAAACTTATTATTGTTTTATAAGGATTAGCGTATAATAAACATATTAAATAAAGATTAGCTAGTACGAGATAAAAACTTTTTAAATACCCTTTACTATCTTATTTCATAAGATGCGGCCGTAGTCTAGCCTGGTCTAGGACGTTAGCCTGCCAAAATAATTTGCAGAACGCTAAGGACCCGGGTTCAAATCCCGGCGGCCGCACCACAATATGAATCTTAATAAGTTTATACATGAGGTTAATTCATAATTCAAATTAGTTTTAATCATTAATTTTATATTCAAATGTTTTGATTTAAAGCGTTAAATTTAAAATTGGTTGAATATACTTCTTGAAATTGGGGATCTGTCTGCAAGAAATTAAAATGTCTAGATTATTAAAAAAATACATAAAAAGCATAATAGAGGTTTACTTATTGGATGGTCGAATAATTAGGGGAAGATTAGTTCAAATAGATGAAGAAACTATGGATATATTTCTAGAAAATTGTATAGATTCAGAAGGAAGATCCTCTCCAGCTACAGTAATAATGGGAGGATCTGTATTATACATAAATATTTTGTCACCACCGTCTAAAGAAACATTAGAGGATAGAATACTTAGAATATTAGCTAATAATAGTAATATAACAATTGCTGAAATAGCAAAAATACTGAATATAAAACCAAGTAGTGTAAGATCTGCAATTTCAAGATTAAAGAAGAAAGGTCTTTTATTTGGCAATGAGGCAAATATTGAGAAAAATAAATAAGTTGTATTTTTAATATAATTTTTAGCGATGACGAGAAAGTCCCAATGATTAAAAGATGAAATAGATCTTGAGTGCTGAGCTTTTTAAATGAAAAAGTAATCTTTAATAACATCTTTTATTAATCTAAGAGAAATGAAACAATGAATGGTAGAAAAGCAGCTGGTTATAAAGAAGGAATTGTGTCAATATTAATCAATACTATTCTTTTCATAATTAAATATCTAGTAGGAATTATGTTTAATTCCATAGCTATGATATCCGAATCGGTACATACATTATCTGATTCTTTAACCTCAATTATAGTATTAATTAGCTTCTGGCTCGCTTATAAGCCAGCTGATGAAGAACATCCATTTGGACATGGTCGAGTTGAGAGTATAGGAAGTATAATTATTGCAATTCTATTATTGATAACTGCTTACGAGCTAATAGTTGAAAGTATTAAAAAATATTTAAATCATGAATTGATGATATTTAGTTGGTCACTAGTAGCAATTTTAATTATATCAGCTATAATTAAGGAAATTCTTGCTAGATGGTCTTTAAATCTTGGAACTGTCTATAATTCTAAAACACTAGTAGGAGATGCCTGGCATCATAGGACTGATGCCATAGCATCAATAATAGTAGGTATAGGAATTATATTTAGTAATTATTATTGGTGGCTAGATAGCGTATTAGGCGTTTGTGTTTCATCATTTATAGGCTTTATAGCTATTAAACTATTAATTGAGACTTCAAAAGATATAATTGGTTATAAACTACCATCTAAATTAGAAACAGAAGTGAAAAATATAATTTCATCGATATCTAAAGATATTTCGGATGTACATCATATTCATGCTCATAAATATGAAGAACATGTAGAAATAACATTACACATTAGATTACCTCCTAACATAAGTTTAAGTGATGCTCATAAAATAGCATCTAAAGTAGAAGAAGAACTAAAAAGATTATATGGATGGAATGTTACAGTTCATGTAGAACCTTACATAGAGTCTGAAAAGGACTAAATGAAAAATATGTAAAAAACTTCATTATACATATAATTATGGTGGAAATAAATGGTTGTGAAAGTTGAGGTTTTCACAGCCGAGCCTCCATGTGCAGGTTGTTTAAAACTTCTAGAATATGCAGATTTAATTAAAGCAAAATATGGTGAAAAAGTTGAAGTAATAAAACTGAAGTAATAAAACATATAGGACCATGTGAAGAATTTAATAAATATGGTCTAACAGTAGTTCCAGCTATAGTTTTTAATGAGGGAAAAATAAAGATAATGGGAGTATGTCCAGATATGCAAACTGTTGAAATGGCACTTAAGGAAATGGGGGTATAAAATATGCCAGTAAAGGTCGAAGTTTTTGTTTCTGAGCCTCCTTGTTCTGGTGGAAGACTTCTGCTAAAACTAATTGAAAAAATTAAAGAAGAATATAAAGGAAAAATTGAAATTGAAATCTATAAAGGCCAAAATCCAAAGCTAAATGAATATGGTATAAATGCAAGTCCTGCTATTGTTATTGATAAGGATATACGTATAATAGGTGTATGTCCAACTGAAGAAGCATTAAGAGAAGCTGGTATTCAATAATTTCAAATTCTAATTTTTATTTTTTAGTCTTTATAGTAATTATGAGTCCTTTTATAAAGGTAAGAATTGAAGGAATTATAGAAATTAGCATTATAATTGTTAAATCTAGTATAAGTTTGTAATTGTGGATTGTTATAGTTATATAACCTCCTTGAAATATATAATATATCAATATTGTAGATGTTATGCCTTCTAACATGATAAAAATACCATTGTATTTTGTATTCTTTGATAATGTAGATAGAAAAACAAAAATAGCAAATAAGAAACCAAAAATGGGAATATTTGGATGTATTATTTGAGATAAAAATTGTGATAATAATTCGGAATAAGCTAAATTGGGTAAGATTTTTTCTATTATATTGAGTATATTTAATGGTAAATAACAAAATAAAAAGAATACAAATATGAATACAAAAATTCCTTTTATTATGTTTAATTTACTTAACAATCTTCATAACCTCCAATATACCATAGGGAGTTTCAAACTTGATTAACAACTTTATTACATCTAAAGATTTATTTTCTATATATCCTGTCATATTTGTAAAAAATATTTGATTAGTAATAACATCAATATGAGTCCTATCTATTATTCCAATAGTATCATTGTTAACATCTAATATTTTCCCACTAAGATTTCCAATTATTTTTATGATTCCTTTATTTTCAAAATATATTGGAATAAGAATTTTAGAGTGGGTATTATTATAATTCATAAAATATGGATGACCAATACTTAAATTACCTATAGGAGGATTCCAACTGATTGTTTCTACTCTTTCTGTATTGCCAATTATAGGAAGAGAAAAAATTAATGTATAGTTTCTTGAGAAAGAATACATTAAAAGTTCAGGATTTTCTAACCAAGGAGATTTAATATACAAATTCAAATTTCCATAATATGAGCTATACGGACTTGCATTTAAAATAGTCTCACCAAATCCAATTTTTTCCTTTTCATAAAATACTGAGATAGAAAAAGGACCAGTTATATTAATTGGAGATCTATTATCAAAGGAAAAAGGAATAGTAATCATTATATGAGTATAATTATATGATTCGTATTTTGGCTCATAGAGTTTAAAATTCTCATAAGGAGAGCCCAAATTGAATGAAAAATTTGTTAATAATGAGAGCTTTAATATTGGTTTAAAATAAATAGTTAGTAATACATCTACTGGTATCTCTGTTCTATTTATATTGATATTTGAGATATTAATATTTGAAAAATTAATACTTAATTTTAATGGAATTGTACCAGAGAAACCAGCTGGTATAGAAATATTATTTATTGTTGATGTATTTAAAAAATAGACTACTGTTGATATTTCAATAGGAAAAATTCCTTTATTATTTAGTGAAATTGGAATGCAATATTCAAAATTATTATTATTTGTATTATAGTATGGTCTTCCTATACTTGGAGATAATGTTAATCCGGTATATACTATCGATATAATTGAAATAAAGAATATAAGAATAAATATAAAAATTGTAATGTTAATTATTTTTAATATTTTTGAAATTTTTAATCCCCACTTTATTTTATTAAATAAATTATAAAAACTTATTCACCTACTATTGCTAGTTTTCTATCCATTAAATTTACAACTAATAAAGATACAATTGTAAACAAAGTAGATAGTAATCCAGTATATTGTGTAATACTTCTAATATCTGAGGTTTCTACAGATAAAACAAAATCGTAAGTTAATTTATCACTTTTTTCTATTTGATAATTATCTCCATAAACAGATACTTTTATACTATAAGTTGTAATTCTTCCTTCGCCATATGATATAAAACTATCATTCCCATAAATTCCATTAAAATAATCAATTGTGGTTTCAATTTTTACTGTAGTAGAATACTTACCAATAACGATTTTAACAGGAAGTTCTGAAGTTAAATTACTTATTGATATTTTATCTTTTCCATATAATAAATTTGCAACATAAAGTCTATTGATCAGTATTCTTGTTTCATCTAAGGGAATATTTGAAATTTGCTTTTCTATATTATCTGGCATAAGACCAATATAATCGTTACATATAAGTGAATTACATTTATATTGAATTGTAATAGTTTTTAATTTACCTTGATCTACTGGAAATATTAAAATAAAAAGACTTGAAAATAAAATGAGGAGTATTAAAGAAGATAAAATAATTTTACTAGTTTTTCCTAAACCTCTTGGTCTATAAGTCCATCTGATATAAGAAAATAAATTTTTGAATATCCTTAATTCCATTATTCTTTCCTTATTAGTAATGATTGAAAGTAATGCAATACCCATTATAAATCCACCTACATGTGCAAAGAAAGCAACACTTCCTCCAGTCCTTGATAGTCCATATATTACTTGAAGTGCAAACCAAAATAGAATATAATAAGATGCTTTAATCCAAAACATAAAAGGAAAGAAGAATATTGGTAATATCATTAATAATGAAGTGCCGGGATAAAAGATTAAATATGCACCTAATACTCCACTTATAGCACCTGAGGCGCCTATAGCAGGTATAACATATCCCATTGGTCCTTGGAGAAAAGAAAATGCTGTATGAAAAATAGAAGCAGCTATTCCAGATAGAATATATAAAATAAAAAATCTTTTACCTCCTAAGGTTTCTTCAACTGCTCTTCCAAATATATAGAGAAAGTACATATTGAAAAATAAATGAACTAAATCTGCATGAAGGAACATTGATGTGAAAATCCTATATAATTGAGAAGGATCAAATAAAAGAGAAGGGACAAAAGCTCCATTACTTAACCAATAATCTCCAATACTTAGGAAGCTATTTTCTATAGATGATATAAAATAAATAATGATATTAGAAAAGATTAAGGCAAGAGTAATCTTTGGTCTTTTTGGACGATAAACTACCTCAGGTACAGGAAAGCCTAAGCTCAATTATAACTCCTCCATTGCAAATAATATTGCGCCAATTAAAGAAGTTTCCTCTTTTAATGAGGATGGTATAATTTTAGGAGGTGTATTAAAGGAGTATTTAGAGACATGATCATTAAGTGGATCTATTATGAGGTCAGGATTTTTAAGTGCAACTCCTCCTCCTATGGAAATTACATTAGGATCATATAAATTAACTAAATTAGCAATTGCCATGGCATTTATTTTTATAACTTCATTTATTACATACATTCCAAATTTATCTCCTTTTCTTGTATATTCGAATATATCTTTTATATTAAAGTTATTATTTATTACTTTTTTTAATAAAGGTGTTTCTTCATTATAATTTTTTGATAAAAACTTACATAAATTTGGTAGTCCACTTCCTGAGGTATAAGCTTCCCAGTGTCCTCTTCCTCCACATTTACATTCCATTAATCCATTTATATCAACTATCATATGACCAAACTCATGAGCATTTCCTTCCTTTCCTATAAGCAAATGCCCATCTACAACAATACCTCCTCCTATACCAGTCCCTATAGCAATGTACACTATGTTATCATTTTTAATACATAATTTCCATTCAGCTAATGCGCCAGCAACACCATCATTTATTAGTTTTATTGGTATCTTTAGATTCTCTTCAAGAATAGAAAGTGATAAATTTCTAATAGAAGAGTGTGGAGAGAAAATAATTTTAGATTTCTTCAAGTCTAATTTTCCAGCTGCTGCAATACATATACAAGCTATATTATCAATGATGTTCTTAGAAATTTCATGTATTATATTTTCTAATTTTTTAATAGGATCATTATTTAAGAGATTTGTTGGAAGAATATATTTTCTTAAAATAGATTCTTTTATTTTTTCATTATTATTTTTTGCAATTGCAATTCTTAACCATGTTCCTCCTAGATCTATTCCTATAACATAATCCAATTTTAAACCCTCGGTTTCCAATTTCCAATATTATATTCTCTTATTACTTCTTCATATAGCTTAATAGTTTCTTCTGCAGCTTTTTCCCATGTAAAATTCTTTACAAAATTTTTAGCGTTTTCAATAAGTTTTTTACTTAGTGATGGGTCATCTATTATTTTTACTATTGCTTCTGCTAGTTCATAAGCTAAACCTGGTGTAACTTTTATACCATTATATCCATTGATTATTATTTCATTTAATCCACCAACTGCAGAGGCTATTACTGGTGTTCCCAGAGCCATTGCTTCTAATGCAACAATACCAAATGGTTCATATAAACTGGGAAAAACTGCTACAGAAGCCATTTTATATATGGCATAAAGTATATCATCAGGAATATGGCCTAAAAAATATAGTTTTTCTGATAATCCAAGTTTTTTTCCTAATTCTAGTAAGTATGGTTTCATTGATCCTTCTCCAACAAATAAAAATTTGATATCATTCCTTCTCAAAATATTTGCTGCTTCTATAAGAATATGAGGGCCTTTTTCATATACTAGCCTTCCAACAAATAAGACTATTTTTTCATAATCTTCTGCATATTTTCTCCGATTTACATTATTTGATGGTAAAAGGGAATTTGGATCAATACCATTATATATTCTAACTATTTTATTTAATGGACATTGAAAAAAATTACTTACTTCATTTACCATATAGTTACTACAGCATATAATACGCCAAGCTTCATATGTTAATATCCATTCCACCTCATGAATATGTTTTTCATGATCATTACTAAGATACCCCCTTCTCCTTCCTAATTCTGTAGAATGTATTGTTGCTATTAGTGGTTTTCTCATTATATGTTTTATATTGATTCCAGCTAATGCTGTAAGCCAATCATGAACATGAATAATATCAAAATTTTTAAATTTAAGTGCTTTTTCTATCATTAATAGATTCATTCCATGGATCCATGAAGTAAAATCTGGATATCTTAGAGAATAAGGATTAACTCTTAAAACTCTTACATTATCTGTAATTTCTTCTGATTTTGATGTGCCATCAGTATATGTTATTACTGTAGTATCAATATTTTTTGATGCTAATGCTTTTGAGATGTGATATACATGTTTTCCTAATCCTCCAATAATATGAGGTGGGTATTCCCAACTCAATATCAATACTTTCATTAAATTATCCTCCTATATATGCTAAGAATCTCATCATGATTTCTTCCAAAAAATATTTTATTTTCATCAATATTATAATCAATTATTAAATGATTCTTAATTTCTTCATTTTTTACTATGATTATATCTGCATTTTTAAAACATTTTTTCTCTATATCAAATATACCCATTTTGAGTAATGAATCAATTCTTCCAGCTCTTTTTATTTCTGTTGTATATACTGAAATAAGAAATGGACATTTTAAATAGGATGATACATAGTATGCAGCTATAGATGAAATCCAATCATGAGAATGAATTAATAATGCTCCATTGTTACTATGAATAACATTAGAGACTGCTCTTACAAAATCTAAATTGAGCATATGAGCATAGATTAGTACATGTGGATAAGTTTTATGAAGACTCCCTACTCTATATATAGTTAAATTATTTGATTTTATTATGCTATCCTCATTTCCTCTTGTTACAACTACTAATGGATAATATTTTGCTAGTTTTGGAATTATATCATATAGCCAATTTGATAATTCACCTATAGAAAATGGTGGATATTCCCAAGTAATATGTATAATAGGTTTCATTTCAATTCACTAATTCTATGTGAAGATGCTTCTAACTACAGAAATCCCCAAGGTACTTAAATAATAATAACCATTTTTCTCAATAATGTATCCATAATTTAGTAATTCTCTTATTGCTGAATAAAGTTCTTTTTCATCAATGCAACAATTACACTTAATTTCATCAAAACTTTTAGCAGCTTCAGGACATATTGCTGACATATTATGTAACATTATTAATAATCTCATTGATGATGAAATTTCATATACATGCATAAAAATATTATATAACTATTTCTAAAATAATCTTTTCTATTGGTGAAAAAATTGGAGTTTAAAGCAATTGAAGATCCAGATTGGGATTTTGCAAGAAATAAGCATATATTATTAAAATCTCCAATTGGAGAATGGTCTTCTTCGATATTTTCATCTGAGGTATTTATAAATGGAGAGAAATTTATTGGACCAAATAGAGATTGTCCATTTCAAGGGCTTATCACCTCAATTAATGGATGTATAGTTAAAATAATTGATGGTATTTTATTCTCGTCAGAAGGAATCGGAGAAAAAGTAATTATAGAACCTTATAAAGCAAAATATGTATATCCTGATTTAGAAGTCGATTTAGAATTTAAAAATGATTATTTCCAAGTTTCTTTTAATAGAGACTGTAAAATTCTTCTATTTTTTGAAACTCCTAATGTTGATATTAATAATGAATGGATAATATTATGTAATGATATTGCAAAAATCGGACCTTTTAGATCAATAAAATGGATTAATTATCATACTGATTGGATATATAAAATCGATTGTGGTTTCAGATATAGAGATGAAAAGGATTATATAAGATTCTTTAGGGAGATAAGAAGAATTTATGCTCCTTTTATTGGGATACCAAAAGAAAAATATTTAAAAATAATGATAAATGGAAAAAAAGATCCTTGGAATATAAAAGAAAATTCTTGGATCAATAAATTATATTTTACTGATGAGAAAATAGGAAATTTGTTGATATTTAGATTATCAACATTAAGAAGCTTTGGGCTTGATTTAAATGGCATTTGGTTTCCAGAAGCAGGATGTTGGTGGTTTAGACAGCCATGGACAAGAGACGCATTAGAAGGAATAATAAATAATTTTGAAGTTTATACAAAAATATTTGAATGGGATGAAAAATTAAAAAATTTTGTTATTTTCTTAATGAAAATTGTAGAAAAAGAAGGAAAACTACCAAATATAATTGGTTGTAAAGAAACTTCAGTAGACGCTCTTCCCTTATTATTATATCTTTGTTCTAAACTTGGTATTAATGTAGAAAAAATTGTAATTTCTCTATTAAAGGAAATGGAAAAAAGAGAAATTATAGAATATGGAGAGCCAGTAATGAGAAATGATTTAATTGCTTGTATTCCATACCAATCTTGGATTGATTCAAGAATTAATGAAAAACCTACAAGATTTCCTGAAGAATGGAATGAATGGTGGCTTCCTAAATATTCATTACCAGAAGTTAATGCCTATTGGATAAGAGCACTTAAATTAATTTATGAAAATTCAAAAAATAATGAAATAAAAGATTATTTAGAAAGAATGGAAATAGCTTTTAAGAATAAATTTTGGAATGGAGAATTCATAGTAGATATTATTGATATTGAGAAGAATAAGAGAGTAAATGAATTAACATCATGTGGGGTAACAGCTCTTTCTTGTACATTACATTTATTTGAAAAAAATGAAGTAATAAAAGCTTTTAAATCAATAAAATCATTAATTGTTTATAGAACTCTAAGAGTAATTGGAAAAGAGACTTATCCCTTTGGAATAGCTATTTCTTCAAGAATAGAACCTTATTTTGGAGATAGAGAATATCATAAATCAACTATATGGCCAAGAGATACCCCATATTTTATAAAAATATTGGAATATCTTGGATATGAAGATATGATTAAGGGAATTTTATTAAATAATTTAGATCACATGATATCAGAAGGAGCAATATTCTATATTAATGAAATATTTGGACATCCTGTTGGAAAAAATCCAAATCCAACAGAATGGAGTATGAATCCAATACCATTAAAGAATCCTGCTCAATATTGGAGTCATTGGTGTGATCCATACATTGGAAGATTTTTATTTATAACTTCTTGATATATAGAAGCAATTCTTTTTGATATTTTTTCCCAAGTAAATTCTGAAAGTACTCTTTTTCTTCCATTTTCTCCTAATTTTTTCATATGATTTTCATCTCTTAATATCATTTTTATTGCCATGGCTATATCTTGAGGATCGTATGGATTTATATGATATCCAGTTTGATCTGGACCTGCTGAAACAACCGATTCTCTCATTCCACTTACTCCTCTTGCACCTACAACTACTGGCTTTTTCATTGACATTGCTTCTAATGCAACAATACCAAATGGTTCATATAAACTGGGAAAAACTGCTAAGTCACATGCTGCATAATGAGCAATTCTCTCATCTTCAGAAAGCATTTTAAAATTGAAAACTATATTATTTTTCAGTCCTAATCTTTCTGCTAATTTTATTAGTTCTCCTTCCATTTCTCCTTTTCCAATAATTACAAGTTTTATATTTGGAAATTCAGATAATACATATGGCATTGAAAGAATTAATTTATCAACACCTTTAACTCCAGTAAGTCTTCCTATAAAAATAATCATTTTCTCATTATTAGCTATTCCATATTTTTCTCTAATTTCTTTTATTTTCTCATATGGAACATTTTCAGGTGAGTACTTATTGGGATCTACACCATTCCATACTACTTCAATTTTTTCTGATGGAAAGCCCAATGAAATTAATTCATCTCTCATAGCATATGATACTGTAATTATTTTATCTGCATAGTTAGCAGCTTTATGTTCAAGATTATCTATAATATTTGAGCCATCACCAAAAGTTCTTCCTTTTTCAGTAGAATGCATATGAAGTACCATTGGAATTTTTAATGCTCTTTTTAGAATAATACCAGCCATAGCAGAAAGCCAATCATGAACTGAAATTATATCAAAGCACTTACGCTCATTTGGAATTAAATCATTTACAATTTTTGTGCTTACAAGCAAGTTATATAGCCAAATATCTGAAAAGAATTTTATTCCTGGACCCCATCTTCTTATTTCTTCAGCTACAACATCAGGAAGTATATCTGATATATCTAATATCTTTGGTCTATGTACTTCTACACCTCCCATTAGTTCTCTTGTTTTTAAATTCCCATCATTTAATGTAAATACATAGACATTATGCTCCATTTTTACAAGATATCTTGAGAGCTCATAAACATATGTGCCAAGACCGCCTATAATCCTTGGTGGGTATTCCCAAGATAGAATGCATATATTCAAAATTTACACCAAAAAATAATAGTTTTTTTTATTTTTAATACTTACTATACTTCATTTTCCTTTTTTATTATCTCGTAACTCCATTTTATTTCAGATAATTGTGAAAGCATGGCAGCTATTGGACATAATTTTGACATTGTTAAATTTATTACTCTATCAACAATCTCATCATCAAGCTCTCCTCTTAATGTAAACTTTACATAGATTTTTGTTAATATTCTTGGAATTTCTTCTCTTACTAGTCCTTCAATATCAATATTAAAAGCTAATAATTTTTGATTTCTACTCTTGAGCATTGTTACAATTTCCAGACCTGCACAACCTCCTAATGCTATTAATAAAAGATCCATAGGAGTAATTCCAATACCTGTTCCTCCATATTTTTTATGAGCTTCTAAAATTACTTCATGACCTAGTGCATCCTTTCCAGTAAGTTTGAGATCTCCATCCCAAACTAATGATACCTTTGGCATAATATGATTACTTTTAGCTATTAACTTATATCTCTTTTGGTTTTAAATCAATGGGAAATTGCTCCTTTAGTTTAAAACGAGTAATAGGAGGCTTAGCTCTTTCAATATATTCAAATTTACCTTCTTTATTAATAATCATATTTTTTACTTCATTTAATGTAGTTTTTTTACAAAAAGAATCTATTCCTCCATGTAGATCAGTATAATCATCATAAAGATATGCATTTTTTACCTCTATAACATCAATTATCTTTCCAATTCCACTTTTACCATAATCTTCTATTACATCAATTAAGACTTTTATTTCACCACTTATATACGATTTTCTCCACATTATGTATTCGAAAGTTACTATTTCATTAAATATTATCTCTCTAATCATAGATAATTATAAATCAAAGGTTCTAAATTTATCTTATGGTTGATTAAAAATGATAATAACAAAAACAAAAGATAATTTACTAGACTATATTGAAAAATACAATAAAGTATTCATCATAGGATGTGGTACATGTGCTACAAAATGTCAAACAGGAGGAGAAAAAGAAGTGAATGAATTATTAAACAAAATTAGAANTATGAATAAAATAGCNAGTGGTAAAGTCATAGAAAGTCCATGTGATTTAAGAATATTAAGAAGAGATTTAATTAATAATAAAAATGAGATTAATGATGCTGAAGTAATAGTAGCTTTATGTTGTGGAGTTGGTGTTCAAACGATCTCTGAATTCACTAATAAAGAGGTAATTCCTGGACTTGACACTTTATTTATAGGGATGGTGGAGAGAATAGGAAAATTTTATGAAAAATGTAGAGCTTGTAGTTATTGTATTTTGTATGAGACAGGAGGAATATGCCCAATTACTAATTGTCCAAAAAAATTACTCAATGGACCGTGTGGGGGGATGAGGGATGGGAAATGTGAAGTTAATGATAAAGACTGCACTTGGGTAATTATATATAAGAGGCTTAAGGAATATGGAAGAGAAGAAGATTTTAAAAAAATAAGAGAAGCTTTTGATTGGTCAAGTATTTCTAAACCAAGAGAAATTGTAAGGTGAAGTAATTGAAAATATTTAGTAATTTCATGAAGGAATTATATAATGGAAATTTTGTATTTACAAGTGAAATTGAGCCAAAAAAGAGTATAAAAATTGATTATCTTATAAATAAGGCAAATTTCTTAAAAAAATATGTAATTGCTTGCAATGTAACAGATAATCCAAGAGCAAATGCCTATCTAAATAGTATAATAGCATCATATATTATACAATCTCATACAGGCTTAGAAACAATATGTCATATGACTGTAAGAGATAGAAATAGAATAGCATTAATATCAGATATACTTGGTGCAAGTGTGCTTGGAATAAAGAATATACTAGTAATTACAGGTGATCATACAACCATGGGTGATAATCCAAATGCTATGCCAGTATATGATATTGATTCTACTCAATTTATTAAAATGTTAAGAAAAATGATTGATGAAGGAAAAGATATTAATGAAAATCCTATTGATGGAAAAATAGAAATGCATATAGGTGCTGTAGGTAATCCTAATGCAAATCCAATAGAAGTAGAATTATATAAAGTAGAAAGAAAGATTAAAGCAGGTGCTGAATTTATACAAACTCAAATAGTATTTGATATAGAAAAAATAAAAAATTTTATAGATTATTTAAAACCATCACCTCCTTTCATATTAATAGGAATATTTCCATGTAAATCATATAGAATTGCAGAAAATATAGAAAAGAAATTACCAGGAGTAAAAATTCCAGAGGAGTATAAAGATAAGCTTAAAAAAGCAGAAGGAAATAGTGAAAAAATAGATGAAATAAATATTGAATATTTTTCAAATTTAATTAAAGAGATTAAAAGAAATACAAAAGCCTCTGGTATTCATATAATGACAATCGAATATGAAAGAATAATTGGAAAAATTATAGATTCTCTTTAATTATTTTTATTATATCTTCAGTATTTTTAGCTAAAAATATACCATATGAAGAAGCAAGTTTTTTGACTTCCTCTGTAATATTTTCATATATAGCAATTTTTAATTTTGATTTTACATCAGAAGATTTTATAAAGAATTTTAATAAAGAAATTTCATCCTTACAGTATTCTATTACAATAAGGTCTTCTTTATTCCTTCCAATAAGATAAAATTGGTGCTTAATTCCACTTGTACCTTCAATAATAGGTGGATTAATAATTGAAATGTGTTTATCTAAATTATCTAGTATTTTACATGAAATCATAGGAAGATCGCCATAGATACTACTGTAGAATAGATATTTAAACCTTTTTAGAAAAATTAATTAATTTTGTGTATTTTTGTTTTTATCAAATACACTTTTTATATAAATTATATAAGTAATAAGTATAAATTTTTCAAAATAATTATAAATAAATATTTTTATTTTTGTGTTTCTACTCTTAATAGAAGATGGGCCCGTGGCGCAGTATGGATAGCGCGTCGGCCTCCTAAGTCGATGGTCGCGGGTTCAAATCCCGCCGGGCCCGCTTAAATTTAAAGAATTTATAGGATTTTCATTATAATAGATTTATGGACAAAATTTCAGAAATAAGTAAGCTATTATACTGTTGTAGTTTACTTGAAGAAAAAGTTGCAAAAGCTTATGAGCATATTGCTAAATTAATAGATGATAAAAATATCAGTAGTCTCTTTATTTTCATTGCATATGATTCCTTTAAGCATGCAGAGTATTTTAAAGCAATTAACGAATCTTTAATGATAAATAAAGAAATTGATTTTGAGGGATGTGAAGAAATTTTAGGTGAGAGTTGGAAATTAGCTATAAGTAGTGCCAAAGAGATTCTTGAAAAAGATAAAATTGACATGAAAGAAATTATTTCTATACTAGACGAGCTTAAAGCACTTGAAAGTTTTGTTGGCGAGGAGTACTTAACAATTTTGTATATAAAGTATGCTGAATTATTAATAGATAACATAGTTTTTATGTCAATTAGAACTATATTCGAATGGATAATTGAAGATGAAAAAAGACATGAAAAAATACTTGAAATTATTAGAAATGAGACAACAAAAAGACTTTAAGAATATATTTGAGTTTTTTATATTTATCATTAGGATTAAATTGTTGGTAAAACTAAGTTATTCAAAAGGAACCATTATACTAGAAGGTGATGTTACTACACCATATGCTAAATGGGATCCAAGAATAAAAGCTTATAGAGCTTTAGGATATCTTTATAAAGAAATAATAGATTATTTAAAGGAGAATAAAATTAATTTTGAAGATAATGTAATGAATTCTCCACCAATAGAACCAATAAATGGAACAATAAAATTAAGACCTTATCAAGAAGAAGCTTTTAATAAATGGATGGAAAATGATAAAAGAGGAATAATTTGCATTGCAACAGCAGGAGGAAAAACATTTATTGGATTAAAAGCTATAGAAGTTCTTAAAAAATCTACAATAATATTAGTACCAACACTAGCTTTATTAGATCAGTGGATTGAAAGAATAAAAGAATTTTTTGATATAGAACCAGGTGTAATTGGTGGAGGAAAATATGATATTAAATGGATAACAGTTTCAACATATGATTCAGCATATATTCATGTAGAAGATATTGGAAATAAATTCTACCTATTGATAGCTGATGAAGTACATCATATATTTGCACCAGCATATAGTCAGGCTGCAGAAATGTTTGTTGCTCCATTCAGAATGGGACTTACAAGTACCTTACATAGAGCAGATATGAGACATTTAGATGCGCCCAGACTTATGGGAGGTGTAGTATATGAGGCTATGCATAATGATTTGATTGGAGAATATCTTGCCCCTTATGAGTATAAAAAAGTTTATGTTGATTTAACACCTGAAGAAAGATCAGAATATGAAAAATTATGGAATATTTACAAAAATTATTTATTAGAAAATAAATTAGAAATAAGAAATAATGAAGATTTTAAAAAGTTAATAATGTTATCTGCTCGTGATCCTAAAGCAAGAGAAGCTCTTCTTGCAAGAAATAAAGCAATTAAGATTGCTTTAAATTCTGAAGAGAAAATGAAATTCTTAGCTAACATATTAGATAAAAATGAAAAAACCTTAATTTTTACACTTCATAATAGTCTTGTTTATAAAATAAGTAAGAGATTTCTAATTCCAGCAATAACACATAAAACATCAGAAAATGAAAGAAAATTGATATTATCTAAGTTTAAATCAGGAGAATATAAAGCAATTGTTACAAGTCAAGTTTTAGATGAAGGAATTGATGTTCCTGATGCTAGTAGAGCTATAGTATTAAGTGGTACAGGAAGCCCAAGACAACATATACAAAGACTTGGAAGAATTCTTAGACCTGCTAAAGGAAAAATTGCTATATTATATGAGGTAGTATCAAGAGAGACTAAGGATGTAGAATTTAGTAGAAGAAGATCCAAATTAATTTAATTAAGTATTGTATAAAGAAAAATGTGTTACCAGCTGAATTTCTTATAGTTATACGATGGAAAGATAACATAAGACCAAAGTATTCAAAATTAGATAAATCTGACATTATTACTGCAAAGGAAATTATAAAAATATATAATGAAAGTATCGGAAAAAAGAAGAGTGAGATAAGAGAAAAGATTTCTGAAATTGAAGATGTTTATGGAAGTTATAAGTTTGTACGTGGACTAGCTATACTTATAGAAAGAAGATGTAAATTTACATCAAAATCTTCCTTTGATCCTATAAAGATCAGACATTTAGTTTTTTCTGAGGCTGTAAAAAGAGGGTTTCCAAAAAATGAAGAAGAAAGAAGAAAAATAATTGAAGAAATTTCAAAACAATTTAATATTTCAATTGAAGAGCTTGAGGAAAATCTTTATAGTGATCTTGATTCTGAAATGATTTTACAATCTTCACCAGAAATAAATCCAATAGAATTGCTTAAATCTTATAATTTGAGCTTAACTCAAACACTTTTATTTTATTCAACAGAAATGAAATTCACTGTATGTAGGAATTGGAAGAATATATTCAGAGCAATTAAGTTTTATGGATTAATGCATATGATATCAAAAATTAATGATGAAATATGGATAAGACTTGATGGACCAATATCATTATTTAAATTAACAAGACGCTATGGAACTTCTTTAGCAAAAATAATCCCTGAAATTATTAAAGGAAGTCCATGGAAGATTGAGGCAAAGATATTAAAATCTGATAAAATTTTCCTATTTAAGATTGATAGTGAAAAATTTGGATGGATTTTTCCTGAAATTTCTATAGAAGAATCATATGATAGTAAAATTGAAAAAGAATTTGTTAATCAATTTAAAAGTCTAAATACACCATGGAAAGTAGAAAGAGAATTAGAGCCTATTGATGTAGGAAATTTTGTATTCATACCTGATTTTACCTTTAAATTGGGAGAAGAGAAAATTTTAATGGAAATAGTAGGTTTTTGGACAAAAGATTATTTAAAAAGGAAAATTGAAAAAATTCAATACGTTAGAGATATACCTTTTATAATTGCTATTAATGAAGAACTTGCGTGTGAAAAAATTACTCATATAAAAGCAACTAATCCAAATATTTATCTAATATACTATAAAGAAAAAATACCAATAAAAGAAGTACTAGATATTTTAGAAAAATATGCAAAAAAAGAAATTAAAAAAGAAGCTGAAAAATTAAAAATAAATTTAATAGATTTAAAAGAAGATATTATAAATATTGAAGATCTTTCAGCCAAGTTTAATGTAAGTAGTGAAGTAATTATAGAGAGTTGTAAGAATAGTAAAACTCATATTCCCATTGGAAATACATTAATAAAATTATCAATATTGGATAAAATAAAAGAGAAATTAGAAATTATATTTGAAAATAATAATGAAGTTCCTCTTCAAGAAATCATTAAAATATTTAATTCATATAACATTAAAAATGCAATTGGAGTATTAAATTATCTTGGATATAAAATAAAATGGAAAGGTTTGGAAAATGCAATTGTCCAAAGGCCCTTGTGTGAAAATAGAAAAGAGAATAGCTGAAAAAATTAGAAAAATTCTAATTAATATGAATTTATTTGATGATACTAGAAAAATTATATCAGAAAATGATTATATTATAATACCAATATTGAGATGGCCATCAGAAGAAGAATTAGATATTATAAAAAATATTGCTGAAGTAGAAATAATAGATATGGAATTACCATCACATAAGAAAAGATTTAAGAATTTAATAGAAGTACTTGATGGAAGATTACCACCTTATTTATTAACATTACTTCCTCGTTCATATGATATTATTGGAGACATTGGGGTAATAGAAGATCTTGATACTGAATTATTACCATACAAGGGAATTATTGGAAAAGCATTAATGGAATTACATAGTAATTTGAAAACTGTACTCTTAAAAATAGGAAAAGTAAATGGAAAATATAGAATACCAAAATATGAAGTTATAGCAGGTGAAGAAAAATATAATACAATACATACTGAATATGGAGTAAAACTTAAAATTGATTTACAGAAAGCATATTATTCTCCACGTCTTGCTACAGAGCATAATAGAGTTGCTTCACAAGTTAAAGATGGTGAAATAGTAGTTGATATGTTCTCTGGAATTGGATCTTTTGCTTTACATATTGCGAAAAGAGTATTTGCAAAAGTTTATGCAATAGACATAAATCCTAATGCTGTTAATTTGATAAAAGAGAATATAAAGATAAACAAAATTAAAGGAGAAATTATCCCATTATGTGGTGATGTAAGGGATTTTTCTGACATTCTAAAAAGAAGAGCAGATAGAGTAATTATGAATCTTCCTGGAGAGGCTATAGAGTATATAAATTTAGCACTAAGTTTTATAAAAGAAAAAGGGGGGATAATACATTTCTATGCATTCTCTAAAGATATAGAAGATACAAAAACAAATCTAATTTCTAGATTGAATGTAAAAAAATATGATATAATTCATATAAAAAGAGTAAGAGAAGTTTCACCAAAAGAATGGCAAATAGTTATTGATTTATCTGTTATGCCTTTTTAATATTTTATCACTTTATTATTGTATTATTCTAATATTAATGTTAATTCTATTATTGTCTTTTCATTTTTTAACAAATTAACTAAATCTCTATTCAAATTATATGCAGCTTTATCTGCATGTATCATTAATGTCCTTCCACAGATATATCCACTCTTTCTTATTACCATATCTTTACTACTTTCAAATGAAAGTAGTGGATGTCCTTTTCCCCAAACTTCTTCTAAAATATCATTAACTTTAATTATTAAGCCTATTCTAGCTTTTTCATTTTTAGCATTTTCTTTAAATTCAATAGGAAGATCACTTAATGCTAATTCTGATCTTGTAGCAATGATACAATCTCCATGCGAAGTCTTCACAATATCTTTAGTTATTTCCATTGTGGTTTTATGAGTGGCAGTTATTAGTGGATGACCTTTAGCATAAAATTTAATTAACATAAATTTATTTAAAGTGAAAATGTATAAATATATAATGATGATCTTTGAATTTTGAAGAACAAAGAAGATTATTAGTAAATAGATTAATAGAAATGGGAGTATTAAGTAAAAAAGAAGTCATAAGAGCAATGCTTAAAGTTCCAAGAGAAGAATTTGTCTTACCAAAATATAGAGAACAAGCTTATGTTGATACTCCTCTTCCAACACTTGAAGGACAAACAATTTCAGCTCCACATATGGTTGCAATTATGTGTGAATTACTCGATCTTAAAGTTGGACATAAAGTATTAGAAATAGGAGCAGGAAGTGGTTATCATGCTGCAATATGTGCAGAAATAGTAGCACCAATTGATGCACCAATTGAAAAGAGAGGACATGTTTATACTGTGGAAATTGTAAAAGAACTTGCTGAATTTGCAAGAAGTAATCTTAAGAGAACAGGATATGATGATAGAGTAACAGTAATAGAAGGTGATGGAACATTAGGATATCCAGAAGCAGCACCATATGATAGAATATTAGTAACAGCAGCTGCCCCATCAATTCCATTACCATTAGAAGAACAATTAAAAGATGGTGGAAAAATGGTAATTCCTATTGGTGAAATTCATTCAGTTCAAGAACTTATATTAGTAGAAAAAGAAGGAAATATTATTAAGAAGAAATCATGCGGTGGTTGTATTTTTGTTCCATTATATGGAAAATATGGATGGTCATTTAAATGATTCATTTAAACCATCTATCTAAACTTAATGTTTTTTCAGATTTTTTCTTCTTTAATCTTTCAAGAGCAGAAGTAACTCTTTCTAAAGAGAAGTTATGTTCATCACATAATATTTTCTTTATTTTATCCTCATCAAAATTTTTCCAAGTGAGTTTATAATCTTCAGTTACTTTTGGGTTTAGAAATATTTCTCTTATGGAGTCGATATCAATATTAGAAACAATAACACCATTTTCAATAGCAGACTTTAAGGATTTATAACCTTTTATTATTTTAATAGCTTTTTTTGGTCCTATCCCCTTAAATCCATCAGGATTATAGTCAGTTCCTAACAATATGGCAATATCGATCAATTGCTCTCTTGTTATTCCTAATTCACTTAAAACCTTATCTAAAAATATTATCTCAGGTTCTATTTCAATATATACAGGCTTATTAGGTAATTTTCTTCTTCCGGATATAGTTAAGTTTCTTACTAATCTTGGAGCACCAAATAAAAGAGAATCATAATCCTGACTAACAGTTGCCCAAGCATCACCTTTTTTTGTAATAAATGCTGCTTGAGCTTCTCCTTCAGAAGGTGCTTGAATCCATGGTACGCCCATAGCATCTAACAATTCCTTAGCATCAGCTACCATATCACTTGTAAGTCTTGAAGTGGCTTGTGCAGCTTTTCTTGCAGCCTCGATATCTCCTTTTTCTAGAGCAATTTTATATTCCTCTTCAGCTTTTTCTTTTAATTCCATTCTTTTCTCAATTTCTTTAAGTTTTAATTCTGGAGGTTTTCCATCAAATATATAAACTGGTTTCATTTCTAATTCTAAAAAGTTTACAGTTCTATAGAAAAGACCACTTAAATGACTTGTAATTCTACCTTTTAAGTCTAATAGAGGTGTACCATCAGGCTGTCTAATTGTTGCTAAAAATTGATATAATGCATTATATGCATCTATAGCAAGTACTTTTCCTTTTAAATCATTCAAACTTATTGGTGATGATACTACTAATTCTTTTAAATTAACACCCATAATTATGCTTCCTTTGATTTTAGAGTTATCAATCTTTCTTTTTTGAGAGAGGATACATTAATTTTTCCTCTTAATTCTAATTTCATTAATGCTTTATTTAGTTTTGAATATGAAATATCTTTTATCATTGTTTTTAACATCTCAAATAATTCATTATCTTTTAAACTACCATCTTTTTTTCTCAATAGATCTAATATTACTAAATCTAATGGTGCTACATTAGAGAATTCTTTATCGTCCATTTTTTAACCTCATGCAAAGTTTATTAATGGTTGTCTTCCAGAGATTACTTGTTTACTTTTTTCTTCCCAAGCCTTATAGTATTTTATCATATCCTCTGTAATAGATGGTCTAATCTTCTTAATAGCTTTTTCAAAATGTCTCATACAAACTTCATTAGCATTTGGATCTTCTCTTAGTGCCATAAGTCCAGCTTCTCTACATATTGCTTCAATATCAGATCCAGCATAACCTTTTGTTATATTTGCCAATTTTTCAAGATCTACATCTTTAGCAAGAGGCATATTTCTTGTATGTATTTTGAATATTTGTAAACGTGTAGCAGTATCTGGTTCTGGAACATATATAATTCTGTCAAATCTTCCAGGTCTTAATAGTGCTGGATCGATCATATCTGGTCTATTTGTAGCTCCAATAACAACAACATTTTCTAAATCAACAATTCCATCCATTTCTGTAAGTAATTGACTTATAACTCTTTCAGTAACCATTGTATCTCCTCCACTAGCCCATCTTATAGGTGCTATAGAGTCTATCTCATCAAAGAATATTATTGCAGGAGATGCGATTCTTGCTCTTCTAAAAACTTCTCTTATAGCTCTTTCAGATTCCCCAACCCATTTACTAAATATTTCTGGACCTTTTATTGCTATGAAATTAGCTTCACTCTCTGTTGCTACTGCTTTTGCTAATAATGTTTTACCACAGCCAGGTGGACCATATAATAATATACCCTTTGGGGGTTTGATTCCTAATCTCTTAAATCTTTCTGGATACTTTAATGGCCATTCTACACATTCTCTAAGCTCTTGTTTAACTTCTTCAAGACCTCCTATATCCTCCCATTTAACAGTTGGTATTTCCACATAGATTTCTCTAAGTTCTGTTGGTGTTATTTCTTTAAATGCTGCTTCAAAATCTTCCATTCTTACTTCAAGCTTTTCTAATACCTCTGGAGGTATCTTTTCTTGTTGAATATCTATCTCAGGAAGGTAACGTCTTAAAGCCTTCATTGCAGCCTCTCTACATAATGCAGCGATATCTGCACCAACAAATCCATGGGTCATATTAGCAATTTTCTTTAGATCTACATCTTTAGCAAGAGGCATATTTCTTGTATGTACTTGAAGTATTTCATATCTTTCTGAGGCAGATGGTACACCAATTTCTATTTCTCTATCAAATCTTCCTGGTCTTCTTAGAGCCGGATCTAAAGCATTTGGTCTATTTGTAGCTCCAATAACTATTACATTACCTCTTGCTTCAAGACCATCCATTAAAGCTAAGAGTTGCGCAACAACTCTTTTTTCTACTTCACCAGTAACTTCTTCTCTTTTTGGTGCAATTGCATCTATTTCATCTATAAATATTATTGCAGGAGCATGTTGTTTTGCTTCTTCAAAATATTCTCTTAATTTTTGTTCAGATTCTCCATAGAATTTACTAATTATTTCTGGACCATTTATTGCTATGAAATAAGCATCAGTTTCGTTTGCTACTGCTTTTGCTAATAATGTTTTACCACAGCCAGGTGGACCATATAATAATACTCCTTTTGGTGGGTCAATTCCTAATCTCTTAAATAATTCTGGGTGTCTTAAAGGTAATTCTACCATTTCTCTTATCTTTCTTATAGCTTCTTTTAAACCACCAATATCTTCATATGTAATTCTTGGAACTCTAGAGATCTCTGTTGGTTTTTCAAGAATTGTTAAATTAGTATCTTCTGTTACTTTTACAATCCCAGATGGTTTTGTAGAAACAACAATAAAAGGAATAGCTTGTCCTAATACTGGAATTACTACTTGATCTCCTTCAACTAGAGGAGTATCAATAAGACGTCTTTTTACAAAACTTATAAACCCAGGATCTACAGTAATAGTAAAAGATACTGGAGCAAGTTTAACCATTGTTGCTACTTTTGGATCTGCTTTTCTTACAATAACTTTTTCTCCAAGTCCAACATTAGCATTCTTTCTTATTAAACCATCCATTCTTATGATATCCATACCCTGATCTTCTGCATAGGCTGGCCATGCGATAGCAGCTGTTTTTCTCTTTCCTTCGATTTCTACAACATCTCCTACACTTATTCCAAGAGCCTTCATTGCTTCTGTATCTATTCTTACTTTACCCCTACCTACATCTCTCTGTTTAGATTCTGCTACTCTTAATACAAGTTCTTTTACCTTTTCATTATTTTCCAATATTTTAACCTCCTATAAAATTAATCATAATTAAACACAATTAATGTCTAATTAAATGAAAAGAAAACTAGGAATAAAAATTTACTATCATTAACCAGGTAATGTTTGAACAAGCTCAACATCTACTTGACTTACACCTTTAACCTTACTAAATGCTTCTTCTAAAGGCTGAGTACCACCTTCGAAGAATGGAGGCATTACAACAAATACTTTTAAGGCTTTTATACCAAAAGCAATTTCTTCTTCAATAATCCTGTGAATATGTACATTGCCCTTTGGTAATGCTTCTCTTAGTCTATTTTTTAGATCTTCTAAATCTACTTTATCATCTTCAGGGTATATTTTAAATATTGCTAATATATTATTTGGCATTTAAATCACCCTATGGTCCTACAAATCCACATTTTACACATTTATAATTATTGACTAATTCTCTACATTTATTACAACGCCAAAATTTTGTTTCACCACAATTTGGACAAAACATTTCAACTCCTTTTTCCTTAGGAGTTATAGGGGATCTACATGATATACATAATGGTAATTCTAATTCACTCATTAATTTCACCAAGATATGCTTAAAGAAGTTATTCAAATATATAAGCTTTTAATATTCTTGGTATTAAATGTATGCCATGTATAAAAAGTCTTGATTTTATAATTCTACTAATCAATTCTCCTTGAAAATCCATATCATAAGATGATAATTCATTAAATATTCCAAGCTTATACATTTCATAAAGTATTTTCTCTAATTCATATTCATTCATATTTCTAAATATATTAGCTATAAATTGCATTTTTCTAAATTCTAAAGAATAATATTTCTTCCATATTCTATCAAATTCTGATAATTTAATATTATTTATAATTGACAGAGCTGCAATTTTACCTGCAATTTTTGCAGTATAACAGCCAAAAACAATACCACCACCAGTTGTTGGTTTTACAAAACCTGCAGCATCACCTACTGATATAATATTATTCTTAGAAGAGTTACTAACAGGTCCGCTTATTACTATTTTTCCATAAAGTTTTTTTCTTATTCTTAAAACTTCCTTATTTCTAAAATGTGGATTTTTTTCAATAAATCTTTGAATAAGACGTAATGGATTGGAGATATCATAAGAAGCAGTACCTACTCTTATACAATCATCTCTTGGAACTGTCCATATAAAGAATTTAGGAGACCATTTTCCTAAATAAATTTCTACAAGATCATTTTCATAGTTTTTAACTTCTATATCATATTGAATTGCAGGTATTGACTTTGGAATTTCAAGTCCAAATTTTTTACATATTCTTGCTTTAACTCCTTCTGCATTTATCATTATTTTATATTTAAAAGAAGAATTAAAACATGTATTAGTAAGAATTTTTACACCTATCTTTTCAGCTCTTTTCATTAATTCTAGATCAAATTTTTCTCTATCAATTACAGCAGCCTTATATTTTCCTAAATTTATTTCAAATATTTTTCCCATTGGTGAAATTATTCTAACATTCTTTATTTTATTTAAAATAACATTTTCATAATTTCCTAAAATTTTCTCAAGACCATTTATACTTACTAATCCTGCACAATGATCTGGTTTTCCAATTTCTTTATCTTCTTCAATTAATGTCACATCTACTCCATAAATTGAGGCTTCTCTTGCTGCTACTAAGCCTGATGGCCCCCCTCCAACAACTAATACTTCCATTTTTCTCAAAAATTAATTTCTATAAGTTTTACTTAAAACTTAGTATGAAACAAGCAATCATTGTAAGACAAGATCTTAAAATGAGTAAAGGAAAAACTGCAGTACAAGTAGCTCACGCTGCAGTATCATCTTATATAGAAACATATAAATTAAAAAGAGAGTGGGCAGAAAAATGGATAGAAGAAGGACAAAAGAAAATAGTATTAAAAGTTAATTCATTAGATGAACTAATGGAAATAAAAAATAGAGTAGAAAAAGAAGGCATACCAAATTCATTAATTATTGATGCTGGCTTGACTGAACTAGAACCAGGAACAGTAACTTGTTTAGGTATAGGTCCTGGACCATGTGAATTAATAGATAAAATAATTAGTAATTTAAAATTATTGTGATTTTTATGTTAGAAACTTCTTCTCAATTAGAAAAATCTCTTGGAATTTTATATTATTCAACAAATAAAAAAGGTATTGGAGGAAGGATACGAGTAGTACCTGAAGATTTTATAGTTGAAGAGATAACTCCTGAAGGCATAATTGTTAATGAAAATTTGAAAAAATTAAATAGAGGAAAAGGAAAATATACTCTTGCTGTTTTGAAAAAAATATCAAGACCTCTTTTACCAATAATATCAATAATTGAAAGAAAAATTAATGCAAAAATTTCATTTGCAGGAATAAAGGATAGAAGAGCAGTAACATATCAATTAATTTCAATAAATAAAGTATTTGATGGGGAGATTAAATTAAAAAATATTGAAATTTGGAGTATAGGAAGATCAAAATGGAAGATCTATCCTGGCGAACTGAAAGGCAATAGATTCACAATAGTGATTAGAGAGCTAAATGAAATACCCAAGTTGTTGGATATAAAATGGGTACCTGGTTATTTTGGATATCAACGATTTGGTATAATAAGATCTAATACCCATAAGATAGGAAAATTATTAATAAAAGGAGATTTTAATGGGGCTATAAAAGAATTTATAGCAGAACCTTATGAAGGCGAGCCTTCTCATATATATGAAATTAGAAGAAAAATAAAAGAAAAATGGGATTTAAAATCGATTATTGATATTCTTCCTAATGAGCTCATGTATGAAAAGATTGTTATTAATTCATTAATTCATAATATAAATTCTAAAGATGCTTTTTGTAGACTTCCAAAAAGATTATTAAGATTATTTATTGAGGCATATCAATCTTATGTTTTCAATTTGATTTTATCTAAAAGATGGAAGGAATATGGATTATTTGAAGTATATCCTAATGATATAGTTTCTCCTTTAGATAATTATTTTAATCCTTCTATAAAAATAGAAGTAAAAAAAGAAAATTATGACAAAATAAAAAATATGATTAGAGAAGGAAAAGCAGTTATTTTACTTCCATTACCTGGTAGTAATGTTAAAGGTATCAATGAAGAAATTTATTATAAAATATTTGATTTAGAGGGGATAAAAAAAGAAGATTTCTCATTAGTTTTTTCTAATGTTTTGGGAATGAAATTTAAAGATGTATATAGACCAGTTGTCTTTTATCCAAAGGATTTAGAGATTTTAGAAAAATCAGAAAATAAAATAAAAATAAGATTTTCCTTACCAAAAGGATGTTATGCAACTATTCTATTAAGAGAAATAATTAAACCAAATGATCCAAAAAATGTAGGATTCTAGGGTAATAAACGTTCTGGGGTTCTTGGGAATAATGTTGCTTCTCTTATGTTACTTAGATCTAATAATTGCATTGTTAATCTTTCAATTCCAATATTAAAACCCCCATGAGGAGGAGCTCCATATTTAAAGAAATCTGTAAACCATTGTAATGATAGTAAGCTAATACCCTTCTCTTTAATTTGCTCTATTATTTTTTCATATCTATGTTCTCTTTGTCCTCCAGAACTTAATTCTAATCCTTTATAAATTAAATCAACACTTCTTGCCCATTGAGGATCTTCATCGACTTTCATAACATAGAAAGGTTTAACCTTGAATGGAAATCTATTAACAAAAAAGAAATCTGACTTATATTTCTCTTTTACATATTTTGCAAGTATCAATTCAGATTCTCTATCATAATCTTCTCCAAATGGAATTTTCTTTCCATATGCCTCAAGTATATCATAAACATCAGGAAATCTTAATTCAGGAAAAGGTGTACTTGGTACTTCTAATTTTTTATTTAATAATTCAAGTTCTTCACCACACTCTTTCTTAACTTTCATTATACCTCTCACAATCAAATTCTCTTGTACTCTCATAATATCATATTCATCCTTTATAAATCCCATTTCTACAGCACAACCTCTATGTTCACATAAATGTCTCGGTGTATGACTAAGTTCTGCCCTCCAGCTTGGTCCTAAATCATAAATTCTATCTAGACCACTTATTACAACTAATTGTCTATGAAGTTGTGGATCTTGTCTTAGAAAAGCACTTCTATTAAAATAGATTACAGGAAAAACCTCTGAGCCTCCTTCAGATGCTGCTCCTATTATACATGGAGTAAAGACCTTATAGAATTTTTGCTCTATCAAATATTCTTCCATTCCTTCAACTAACTTTGATTGTATTTTGAATATTGCAAGAACTTCCGGTCTTCTTAAATCTAATACTCTATAGTTTAATCTAGTATCAAGACCTATTTCTGTCTTACTTGATATGGAAATAGGAAGGTTTTCAACCGGCTTATCTAATACTTTTATTTCTTTTGGAATGATCTCTCTTCCTTTAGGTGCAATTCTATTTGCTTTTACAATTCCTTTTACAGTAACAACACATTCTTCTCTTAATTTTTCAGTAATTTCTAATAGATCTTGCGGAACTTCTCCTTTTTTTATTGTTACTTGTATTGTATCCTTCATATCTCTTATTATGAGAAATCTAACACCACCAAGATCTCTTATTCTATGAATCCATCCTGCTATTATGACTTCCTTTCCATTATCTTCAGGTTTAATCTCTGATGTATAATGTGTCCTTAATGACATGTACTTCACCATTATTCAAAAACAATATGTATAATCTCTCCTGTAAGTTTTTTCATTATTTCCTCAGCAGAATTTGCATCTATTGGCATTTTCTTTCTATCAACTTTTGGTATTCTAATAATACTTTCCCAACTTCCATCTGGAAGCCAAATTGTATTTATGCCCATTACTCTAGCTGGTGCTAGAATTTGTTCTAAAAGCTTCTTTATACTTGATGTTTTCTCAACTATTCTAACATTCATTTTCTTTTCTTCACTTATCTGCTTACTAATTTTCATTAGAAAAGCCCTACTTATTTTTCCAATACAACTTATCATAACTACTAACATTTCTGGAACTCTTACAACCTTATGAAGGGTACAATCTTTTAATTGCGGATTTTTATTTTCATATTCAATAAACCATCTTGATATTTCAACATCATCTTGTGTAATTTCGCCTTTATCTAATTTTTCTTGACATTTTGGACATAAAACACCACTTTTTGCACAAAATATACATATAAGAGTTTTCAATTCGCTCACATCCATATTATTTTTTTGTTCTTCTTAGTACAATGTTAATCGAGCTTACTTTTTTTACTTCTTGAGTTTCCTCTAATTTAATTTCATCTGTTCCAATAGTAATATCTTTTATTATTACATCTGGCATAAATTTTTTCCTTACTATTTGTGCTACATCAACTGCTTTACTTATAGAACGTCCTCTTGCTTTTATTATAATTTCATCAATACCCTTATGAAATGCAGTTATGCAGGCAAGTACATAACTCATTTGTGGTTTTTTCCCTATAAGTATCTCTGAGTCATTTGACAATTTTGCATCCTCCAAAAATTCCAACGTTAAAATCGATTCCCTTAATAAATAGATTTTGGTTATATATTTCTTTTAGTATAAAAAAATTATAAGGATAAATTTATTAATAATTTTTTACATAAGTAAATAAGGGATAAAAGTTGTCCTTAACACTTACTGAGAAAAGTATTAGAATATTAAGAAAATTATTTGAATCAAGCGAAGGAACGACTGTTTTTACAGTAAAAAAGACTCAATCAGAAATTGCTAAAGAATTAAATATAACAAGACAAGCACTTAATGTTCATCTCAGAAAATTAAAAAAAGAAGGATTGATAAGAACAGGTAGGGGATTTATTGATATAACAAAAGATGCATTACAAGTATTAGGTTTAGGAACATCAGATGCTTTTGTATTTTTAAAAGTCGAGCCAAATAAAAGAGAAGAAGTTTATAAAAAAATAAAAGAACTGCCAGCTACTAAAATTTACAGAGTAACTGGTGAAATAGACTTAATAGTTTTAGTTCCACAAACACATTTAAGTCAGTTTCTTGAAAAAGTAACAACAATAGATGGTATAAGGTCTACTTCTTCTCATGTAATTGTATCAACCTTAAAATGAAAAATTTTCTTTTTATTTTTAT
>QNVI01000059.1 GCA_004348015.1 Thermoproteota archaeon
ATGAAATACCAAGCACTGCAAATAGGAGCAAATAAAATGAAAGTAATGGTGACATGCTTAAGTTCTTACCATATACTCCTGTATTTAAGGCATAAGAGCAGGTAAGAGTAAATGATGTGAGTAATAGAATTGAAACTTTTTTGAAAATTAAGCCTTAATATACTGAGAATGCCCAATTTTCTACTTGACCAATAGACTATTAGAAAGTAGAGCAAAGTGTAAAAAATAAATAATGAAAAATATGCTGTACGAAAGCCCATACCTATAATTAAAAATTCTTCTTCAGAAATGGATCCTATTACCACTCGAATGATAATAAATCTTAGAGTATCACATATTACGACTATTATTGTGTAACCTATTAATGGAATTTTCTTAGCTAATTTAAAAAGTGGAGAGAGATAATTAGGGTATTTAATCTTTCTTTTATGAGGATTTGGTAATTTATATTCCAAATCTTCCTGAAATAAATTCCATTGTTTCCTCGTTTTTTCAAAAAAATAATAAAAAATTGTTGAGAGAATAAAGAGTAAAAAGAGAAGCCAAAAATGAATAACTGTATCTTTAAAAATTATCATTCCAAAACTCATTGTTAAAATGGATATGATAATCTTAGTTGGCACCATATAAACAGGTGACTCTTTAACAATATTAAGGTATGCAAGCGTAGAAATTATAGTTAATATGCCTGCGATTATGAAAGCAGGAAAACCAAAAAAAATCAAGCTGGCTACTTCGTAAAAGATCTTTTAGTATTCTATTAGGAGGAATTTCAAAATAACCATATGTAAAGAGTAAGAAAAGCATATTAAAAATAGTTCCTATTAAACCCCTCCAAGCTACAAGTTCAGCAGGAGTAAGAAATCCAGAATTTTCATCCCATTTAACAGGCTCGTAATTAATGGTTTTTTTACTCTAAAAGATATTATACGATTATCATTAATAACTGTGAAAGTATCAATAATACCACTTATCATAGCTAGTAGAATAAGAACAACTATTGTTAATAAGTAATGTGATTTCCATAATATAATTATCCAAAAACCAATAATAATTAAGATTATAGTNAAGATTAAAATCCAGAATGCGGACGTTAAAGTCTGTTCAACTTTTATTTTTTCGCTANAATGCCAGATAGAGATTCCCCCATATATTGATTACTATCTCCTATTTTTGTAATAAAAAAGTAAGTTTTTCTATATAAAGACTATGAATTAAAATAAGATAGAGTTAGATATATTATAATTAAAAAATCTTAATTCAATAATTCAATTTACCAAAAATATAATTATTTAATAATCTTATATCTTTAGATGAATGCGCAAAATCGATTTTTAAATATTTTTATATAAGCTTAAAATGAAGAATTTTTGGTGTTTAATATGCCAACTTATGTAAATCGTGTAGGTCCTGGAGAAAAATTAAAAGGCAGAAAAGTAGCAATAATAGTTGCAAATGAATTTGAAGATATAGAGCTTCTATATCCATTTTTAAGACTTAGTGAAGAAGGAGCAGAAGTAGTTATAATTCCTATAATGTTTGGTAGCCATCCAAGACCAGCATTTAAAGGTAAACCAATAACAGGAAGATATGGAATTCCAATTCCTTTAGAATTTCATAAAGAAGGAGTAAGATATGCTATAAGAGAATTGAATCAAGTAAAACCTATAGATTTTGATGCTATAATTATACCAGGAGGCTTTTCTCCTGATCGTTTAAGAATTATAAAAGAAGTTTTAGATTTTATAAAAGAAGCTTATAATAAAGGCAAGATAATTGCTGCAATATGCCATGGTCCTCAATTATTAATATCTGCAGGAATTGTTAAAGGAAAGAAATGCACAAGTTATGCAGCTGTTAAAGATGATCTTATAAATGCAGGAGCAAAATTTGTGGATGAACCTGCAGTTAAAGATGGAAATATAATAACTGCAAGAGTACCAGATGATTTACCAGAATTTTGTAGATTAATAATTGAAAGCTTAGCATAACACCCCTTTTTTAAAAAAGAAGTGCTAAATTATTTGATAAGGGTTATAATATCTAAAAACAGAGGGGATTTTCTTATATTAAATATACGTTTTAATGAATAATAAAAAGCTAATTAAGACTATAAAAGTGAAATTTTTAAGAGTCATATATTAATAGTCAAATTTTCAAACACCGATATTTTATTTTTAATGAAAAATTCTTGTTGGATTAAGTTTCTTAAATTGTCAAATGAAAAGTTATTCTAATTTAAGATTTTATGTATATAGAAAGTTGTATGTTCTATAAGGATATTTTTAAGACAAAAAATATATTTAAAAAGATTATATTGAGATAATTTTAAGAAATAAAAAATTTTATAGAAATAACATTTAATAAAAGCAAATAAAACGAAAAACTTATATATCTTTATGCTATAACATAATAATGATGGGAAATGGGTGAAGTAAAAAAAGAAGAAAAAAAAGTTAGCAGACGTGATTATTTAAAATATACAGGTGCTGCAATTGGTGGTTTGGTAGTTGGTGGAGCTTTAGGATATTTAGCAAAACCAGCAGAAGTAATTAAAGAAACTGTAACTGCTCCTGGTGTTGAAAAAACTGTGACTGTAACAGCACCAGGCATTGAGAAGACTGTAACTGTAACTAAGACTGCACCTATTACTGAAACAATTCCTACCACTCAAATAATTACAACATCAGAGACAATTAAGCCACCAGAACTCCCTAAACTTACTGAACCTACAACGCCGATCAAATTAACTTTTTGGAAATGGCAAGCTATAGCTTTAACTGATGAAAGGATACAAAGCATAGTTAACATATGGAATACACTACATCCAAATGTTAAAATAGAGTTTACAGTAATGCCTGAACTCTCTGAACCTGAATTTATTGCAAAAGTTGAACAAGCTACAGAAGCTGGTACTGGTCCAGATATAATACATACCAGTGATAATGATGCTGTCACGCTAGCATATGATGGTTATTTTGCTGAAGCCCCTGAAGCAATAAGAAAAATAGTTGATTATTATGTATTACCTCCATTTAATGAAATACTTTACTTATGGGGACCTGATATGGTAAAAAGAATGTATGCATTCCCTGGATTTAGGGGAGGAGCAGCTAAGCTTGGATGGGTTAATGAGTATCATTTAGAAGAAGCAGGTTTACCTCGTGATTGGGATCCAGCTGATTGGAACGAATTGATAGATGTTGCAAAAAAACTTACAAAATATGATTCTGCTGGTAATCTTGTAAGATCAGGATTATTCTTAAGAATAGCAGGACATGTTGGAGGAATATGGGATAAATTTATGCCATTATTTTTGTCTGCAGGAGGAAGAGGTATTTGGTATGAGGGAGGAAAATGGCATACAGATCTAGATTCACAAATAGCTAGAGATGTTGTACAATTATACTTAGATGTATTATATAAATATAAAATTTATCAACCTGGTTTTCCAGGAGATGTAACCGCACTTGCAAATGAGCAAATATCAATGCAAGTACCAAGAGAAAACTCTGAAGTAATACCAGTTATGCTAAAAGTTAAACCAGAAAAATTCTCAGGTCCTGAGGGGCCGAAAGGTTTTCATGCATTTGCTGTCCCACCACCTAAGAAAGGAATGCCATCTAAGACTTGGTTAGATATGCATATGGTAGCAGTAAATTCTAAGAGTCCACCCGAAAAGCAAAGATGGGCATTTCAATTTATAGGATGGGTTATGAGCAATAAAGATGTAAAATTAAAATTATATAATGAAATAGGTCAATGGGCACCATTTAAAGATATAGTTAATGATCCACCATTCAATTCTCCATTCTATCAAAAATTGACAGAACTAATGAAGACTGGAACTAGCAGACTATTTCATCCACTCGCAGCTACAATTGCATATGATGGAGGAACTGTATTAAGTAGAATATTCAATAGGGAAATTAGTCCTGAAGATGGACTTAAAGAATTGGCAAGAGTAGTACTTGAAGATGCGAATAAAATAGTTAAAAAATCTTAATATCAAAAAGGATGAACTATGCCTTTATTAAAATATAAAAAATCCCATTTTTTTTATGCTTTTATTTATTTATTACCTACAATAATTTTATATTCGATATTTTATTATTACCCATTTGCATTAAATATATATTATAGTTTTACTGATTGGGATTTTCTTCATCCTGCTTCATTTATAGGCTTAAAAAATTATCAAAGACTTATTAGTGATCCTTTATTTTTTAAATCATTGATACTAACTGTAATATATGTAATTAGTGTTTTGTTAGGATCTATTGCTATAGGTTTAATTCAAGCATTCATTATTAATAGACCTACAAAATTAGCAGCTTTTACTCGTGTAATAATGTTTATTCCATATATGATTCCAGACGTAGCTGCAGCTGCTATATGGCTCATAATTTTTGCACCTGGTCCAAGTGGTTATGCGAATTGTATTCTTTCAAGCTTAGGCTTAGGAAATTATTCTTGGTTTCAAGATCCAAACTTAGCAATGCCTATGCTGATATTTTATTCTTTATGGAAATACACAGGATTTTCTGCTCTAGTATTATATTCAGGAATAAAAGCCATTCCTGGAGAATATATTGAAGCCGCAAGAATTGATGGAGCGAGCGAATTTAAGGTATTTACAAGAGTTATTATGCCTTTATTAGGACCTATAATTTCTTTCATTATAGCTACTAATCTTATGTCTAGTTGGTTTGTTTTCTCATCAGTATATACTCTTACGAAAGGAGGACCAGGCACAGCTACATTATTAATAGGAATGTATTTATATAGCACAGCTTTTGAAAGCTTTAAGGCAGGTTATGCTTCAACAATAGCTATTATTAATACTATATTCATCATTTTTATAGTTATACTTCAAGTAAAAAGAGTTAGGGGTGTAGGATATGGTGTATAAAAATAAAAAAATTAAAGTTTCTGATATATTAGCAAACATTTTTATGATTCTAATAATAGCTTCAGTATTTATTCCTATGTACTTCCTAATAATAACTTCTTTTAAATCATTTTCAGAAATATTAAGAGTACCTCCAACATTCTTTCCTGAGAAACTTACTCTTGAAGGATTTTTACTTGCAAAAGAACATGGAGGAGATATTTTTAGAAGTCTTGCTAATAGCCTTATAATGTCCATTGGAGTAACAATTACAACGCTTTTCTTTTCATCTTTAGCAGGTTATGCTTTTGCTGTATATAGATTCAAATTTAAGGAAGCATTGTTTATAGCTGTAATATCAAAATATTTATTACCAGAAATAGTATTGATAATACCATGGTATTGGATTATGGGAAGACTTAAACTTATAGATAACCTTTTTGGAGTAGCAGTTGTAAATATAATAGGTGCATGGTCAATATTTTATATAAGAAATTATATAACTCAAATACCTCCAGATTATATTGAAGCTGCAAGAATTGATGGAGCAAATGAAAATAGAATCCTATTCCAAATAATTTGGCCCATGATAAGACCTGCATTAGGTGTTGCTACAACGGTTAACTTCCTATGGTCTTGGAATTGGTTCCTATGGCCTTTAGTATTATTGCAATCTAAACAGAACTTTACTCTTCCTATTACTGTAGCTTTTGTTAGGTACATTTATGGCGGAGGTCAAGAATCAGTACCTCATTATGGAGCAATAGCTGCTACTACACTAGTGTACATATTGCCAGTTCTATTATTGTACATTTTGGTACAAAAATGGTTCGTTGAAGCATTTATTGCAACTGGTATTAAAAGATAACATAATCAATTATTCTAAAAATTAAAAACTTATTAATTAGTATACATTATGAATTTTGGGAGTACTATTATGAATTTAGAATTTAGAAAAATCTATGAAGATATATATTCATTAATTAAAAATATTGAGATTATTGATATTCACAATCATTTGAATCCTCAAGCATTATCATTAAGAAATTATGAAGATGTTATTTTTTATCATTATATAAAAACAGAGCTTGCTAATGCAGGAATGTCTTATAAATACTTAGAGGAATTTAAAGGAATTGAAAAATTAAAAATTGCCTTGCCATATATGAAATATTTAAGAAATACTTCTACTTTTTGGTCTTT
>QNVI01000006.1 GCA_004348015.1 Thermoproteota archaeon
TCTACCGAAATCAATTCTCCCAGATGTAATTATTCCAGATGAAGACATATCAGGATATGAGCCATTACTTTTTCTTATCTCAATATAAAGATGATCATTAGGAGAACCACTTCCGTTGTATAAATATAACATTACTCCACTTAATACACTAGATGATGGTTTGAAGGATTGAGCATAATAGTAATTACCATAAACATTAGAATAACTACTTGTAGAATAAAAACTTTGATCTAGAGATGTTAAATACGGATAAAGAGCAATAACAGGTCTTTGTACTGTTACGCCAGCAGCTGAATAAATAGTAATTGGAGTAGAAGATATCCAGCCATACCATCCTGGTATCATAAAGCAGAAATGACTTGCTGGATATATAGTCCAGCTTGTTGTATAATACCAACCACCTAAGCTACCAATATAAGAAGTTGAAGTATATGCCCAATGGAATATTCCATTAGTACTTAAAACAATAGCATATTGAGAACCTTTAGTAAGATTTGCATTTATTGATACATTTACCCATGTAAAAGAAGTTGGAATATCAGTTAGTATTGCATTAGCAATAAGTCCAGAAGAGCTCATATCAGGAGTTCCATTAGTAAAAACTTTTCTTATTTCTACTTGTAATCTTGATGAGGAAGTACTAGCATTTCTTATATAAAGAGATAATTGAGAAATATTTGAGCTCATAGCAATAAAATGTGCTGCCCATTCACAACTACCATCTATTATTTGATAGGATGTAGAAGTTATAGGATTACCACCATAAGATGAATTATATGAGAAAAGAATGTATTCTATTGCTCTTGGTGATACTGAATCATTCTGATAAGTTATATGAATATTATTATTTATATCAGAGGCTATACTAGGATTATAACCTAATTCATAACCACTACCATTACTTATAAACCATTGATCTACAAATGTCATACCATTATCTACACTTAATGAATATCCTAAATAAGTACCATTACTATAAACTACATGAATTGTTTTATTTGGATCATTTGTTCTTGTTATAGCACGTTGATTTGCAGAAACTAAGCCTGATGATTTGAGAGTTACCGTAGAAGATAATATTGTAGGTGAAAATTCAGAGGTATAACCATACCAATTAGAAGCATTATAAGTAAAATTCATATTACTTATTGGATAATAAACAGAAGAAACAAATTTACTAGCAGAAAAGCTCATTCTATTATTATCTAAATAATAAGTATCTGATAGAGATCCACTTAATAATGAGCCATTAATTATATTATAATTTGAAGAAAAATAAGTTCTATTTATTTGAGAATATGGTTGACTTAAGAAAAACATAGATTGATAATCTTGATTTTTAAGAAGCTCTATAGATCCATTTACATAAGAACCATAATGTACTGTATAACCAGAGGGATAATAATTAATACCTACTATTGATGGAGATGAATTCATAGAAAAATAGTTATCATCAATATATTTAACTGAGTCAGGTAATGATCCTCCTATATAGCTTCCTGTACTAATAACATATGATAAAGGATAATATGTAAATAGCTTAGGAGTTGGAAGAATCATAGATAATTGAACTAATGTTAAATAAGATGTTAAAGTACCTCTTTGACTTGCTAATTTGAAAATATAAGGTTTTGTTAAATCAATATCACCTTTAGGTATAGTTATTGTAGCTTCTTCATTAGCAGGTATTTCATAATAAACAGAATATCTTGTTATAAGTTTTCCATTTGCATCCTCTATATACACTGAATCAATAGTAGCATTTATTCCTCCTCTATTAATTACATAAATTCTTAAATAATCTCCTTCAAGAGATACTTGAACTATTTTAATACTTTCTAAAATATTTGTATAATTGAGGTGATGGAGGAATAACATATGAGGAAATGGATGAATAAATAATAGCTGCAGAAGATAGTACTATTAGTATTAATAGAATAGCTGCTATTATGTTAGATACTCCTTTTCTCTTCATATGAACATTATTCATTTTGAAATCTTTATATAAAAATATTTTTATAAAAAATTGAACAAGATTTTAAATAATGAAAAAAGGCATAAGTGAAATTGTAGCAATTTTAGTAATGTTACTTATAGTTTCAAGTATTGGTGTAATTATTTATACATATGCTACAGGATATTTTTCTTTAATGAGTTCAGCTATTACTGAAAGAAGTAAATTAGATATAAATACGATAAAAGAAAAGTTTGTAGTTGTTGATGTTATCATTAATAAAAGTAATAATACAGAAATTTGTGCAGCAGTTTATAATTATGGAAAAACTAGTATTATATTAAAATCAATGTTTATTAATGGTACTAAAGCAATAACAAATGAAGAAGAAATATTTCCTGGAGAATTTAAATGGTTTAATGGAACTATAAACATGGTAATACCAAGTAATACAACTATTGATTTAAAAGTAGTAAGTTCCTTGGGGAATTATTATGAAACAGTTATATTCCAATAAAGGTGTAAGCACAATAGTAGGAAGTATGATATTTTTATCAATATTTATATTAAGTATAACAGCAATTATAATTTGGACTCAAAATTATGTTAATTATGCTGAAAATACAAGAGAAGAATTAGAATTTATGATAGAAAAATCAAGAGAAAATTTAATAATAAATTCTATTAATTCATCAGGAAAACTTACTTTAGCTATAAATAATCCAACATCTCAAACTATAATTTTAAAACAAATATGGGCTAATCATTCTTTTCAATTAGGAGAATGGATTATTCCTGCAAATAGCTTAGTTTATATTAATACAACACTTGATTATGTAAATACAAGTAAAGTAGTTACAAGCAAAGGAAATATTTTTTCTGTAATACCTAAATTAGAAGGAATAGTAGAAAAAGGAAAGTGGTATGTTCAATGGTACAATTTATCTGATAGAAGAGTTTTTGATAAAAAAATTGGTGAAAGTTATTGGTATGATTTATGTATTTCCTTTGATTGGGCTTCCAGTATAACAGATCCAGTATGTGGACCTTATACACAAGTTGGATTTAATGCTACTACACGTATAATAGCACTTAGTTCTAAGATATACATAAATTGGTATGTAGGTGAAGAATGTAGAATAATA